>NC_013193.1:0-167595 GCF_000024165.1 Candidatus Accumulibacter phosphatis
CCCTTCCAGCCATTCCTTCCCGCCCTCTCCCAGATGAACCAAAAGCCACGAAAGAAAGCATACAAGGGTTGTCATGCTTTGGCGGTTATGGTTTTCGGCGATTCACTTGATCTGGAATTGTCCACCAGGCTGCTGCACTGTTGCGCGACGGTAGCTCGTTGGGCGGTACGCTCAGCCTTTCGGTGACTCATGCGGAAATCCCTACACCCCCAAAAGTCTGATGCTGACGACGATCGGATATGTATTCGGAATTGTACAGCGGGAAGATTCTCTGCAGACGATTTGTGGCTCGCCAGATCAAGCGCGTTTGCGGAGTCAAGCGTCAATCGACCCGGCACGCCTCCCAGGGTCGGCCCGCCGGCATGGAACGAAGCGCGAAGAACGGCTTCGCCATACATCGCGCCGAACCCACCGCTAGGGAATAGATGGGCCATCCTGGCCAGATCGGAGGCCGTGTCTACCAGACCAGAGAGGATTCGGCACCGGCAACGCCAGTGCTGCGCACTCTTGTCCAACCTGCGCAAATCTGCAATCGACCATGGAGCAAGAAAGGGCAGTAACGTGAGCAGGTTTCACGCGATCATCCTCAGGTCAGCGATGGCACGTTGCAGGCCTCGAACCACGTCAACCCACGCCTTGTCGTGGCTACTCCAAATGTTTCAAGAAAATGTATCTGATGACATTCCCACCTGACGGGTTCGCCCAAACCACCAAAGACTCCCTCAACTCGCACGATGCGCAATCGCTTCAAGAATTCTTAAAGCAGTCTGACGCCAGCCCGGTGTCGCGGGTACCACCGTCTCCGCCAGCCTGATCGCTTCCAGATCGTCAGGCACGTTCCATTCTCGGTTGTCCATTCGCAGAAGGATGCTCCGGGCGAGGCAGTCCACCAGAGAGTCTTGATTCAGTCAATTGGACCTCAATTTCAGATTCCGACTCAATTTCTTCCTGCGATCGTCCGTTAATCAATGCAAGACCTTCTGCTCTCTGGAGGAATAACGTGATCTACGCGTGCACCAACGATACTGATCTCGATGAACTCATCGGGACTCAATGCTGGGAAGGCCAGCGGCTGTCGTTCCATTACGGCCCGCTCGTTCAGGCCATGAAAGCGGGCGAAGAGTTGGTCCTGGAGAACAGTGCCGCGTTGTCGGCTTTCATGCTCGCGAAGGTTCGCCTGATGCTCGGCGCCATGACTATTGAGGACACCTCAGAAGAGATCTACCCGCACGATGGTTTTCGGCTGACGCTCGGGTAAGGTCGGCTGGATCTGCTGTTCGAGCAAGCCACCGGTCTCGAGAAGCGCTACTTGCAGGCGCTGGATGCCCGCGAGGATCCAGACGCCGAAAGAAGCCGGGAGCCTGCTCTCCGGTTACGGGTTTGCCGGTGCGGCGATGCAATTGTCCGCGATTGGTATGGTATCGACGGCACCGGCAACGGGTTAAACAGCGAGGAGTCGCCCCCACGGCAAGGATCCAGCGGTCGTGCCGACGCCGACGAGCTTGAATTGTCATGCTCCGTGGAAGACTTGCTCCAACACGCATCGGGACGGGACGACGCACTGGCAACCGAGGTTGAGAGCGAGATCAACCAGTATCGTCACCAGGCGCACTGCATCGCGGAGATGCTGGCGACGCTGGGGCGTCTGCAACGCCTTGTACACTCCCCGCGCCGGACAAGCGGTGGAGAGCAGCGTGCTTCCCGTCTCACCGCTTGCGAGGCCATCGGCGTCGCACCCGCTGCCGCGATCGCTTCACTGGAAGCAGCAGGAGCAAGGTCTTGACGTTTGGGTCCGCTTCCGACCCATAACAGCCGGTCAAGTTTTTTGCCCCAATGACAGCAACGCAGCGGTTGCGGTCGTTCAGCCAGGAGTGCGGCGCGCACAAGTGACGTATGAATTAGGTGCGGTGGGCGTAGGTCGTCCGCGCCGCAAGTTCATGAGCGGATGCGTTGCATCGGCGGCCAGACCGCCAAGCTGCGTGAGCAGTTGCGGCGCGAAGGGCGCGCGGCCCTCCCCTTTGCAAACCCCACCGGCAGCACAGCAGCACCGCAGCACACCAGCACATCAGCAGGGTGAGCACCGCAATGCTGCCGCAAGCAATTGATTATGAGCGAATATTTCTAGATTTGTCGCGAAATCTGGCGCAACTCCTAGGATGGAATTCCATGTTTTATGCGCAACCTGAGCCACCGACTGAATCGGATTCAGATACTTGAGTTGCACTGGATTGATGCAAATTGAATTGTTGCAATGGCTCGACGACAGAAGGATACTTCTGCCATCAGAAACGGAGTCCAGCATGGCCAACTCAAAGCAATCCCAGACCCGGCGCCTCAAGATGTCCGAGCGCGCGCAGCAGCAGCTCGCGCTGCATTTCCCGGACGTGCCCGAGACGCTGTTGTGGCGGCGCAAGAGCAACGACGGTTTCACTACGGTGCCGCGCCCCCTGCCCATCGCGATGCAGGCCATCGATGAGACCTCCAAAGGCGCGCCGGCCGGCCACGCCCTGTTCTGCTTGTGGGCGCGCGCCCCTGACAACCCGCTGGTGATCGTGGAGAACCCGGCGACCTTCGCCGCCGAGACCGGCTTCACCGGCGAACGCGCGACCGACACCTGGCGCAAGCGCATGCGTCGCCTGCGGGAACTCGGGTTCATCCGCACCAAGCCCGGCCCGTCGGGCGAGTTCCACTTCATCCTGCTGCTGAACCCTAACATCGCCGTGGAGATGATGCGTCGCAACGGCCAAATCCAAGACAGCCTATACGGGCGATTCATCGAGCGCGTTGCCGACGTGGGCGCGGCCGGGGACTGGGCCGCGCACCGGGAGGCTTTGGAAGCGGCCGAGAAAGCCGCCACCGCTAAGTCGGAAGCTTTGGACAAGGGGGCGAAGTGATACCGCGCGGCCGCAACCCTTATGAGTGCTTCAAAAACGATCGCCACCGCCTCTTCGCGTTGATGTCTCGCGACGTTCGCATCGTGCTGGTCGCGGCCCTCCTCGGCGGCGCCGGCCTCGCTGGAGCGCACCCTGCCCTGCGTTCCTTGATGGCGGGGTGGGTGAACTGACTCCTCTTCAGGAGGGTAGGTGACGAGCAAGGCAATCGTTTAGAGCCTCTTTGGAATTCATCAGGGACGGAAGCCCACATGCCACACGACAAAGGATTGCCGCAGACCGGCGACTCGCAAGAGATCGGACAAGACGCCTACGACTGTCTGCGCGCAAAGCGGCCCAAGGGCTGGCAGCTCACGGAGCTTGGTGGCGTCAACGACTTCGGCTTTGATCTACAAGTGCAAATCAGCGTGAAGCAGCAGGTCGTCCACCCCTTCCGCCTCCAGCTCAAGGGCACGCGCTCGCCGCTGCGCAGTGCAGACGGGAGCTTCCTCTCCATCAACCTTTCTACCACGACGCTTCGCTACTTCGACAACACGGACGAGCCCGTCCTTCTGGTTCTATGCGACCTGAGCGTTGATCCAGAGGAGCCCCGCGAGTGCCCGCTTCACTACGTCTGGATTCGCGAGGAGCTTGACCGTATTCAGATCGCTTCCGTCTCCTTGGAGCAGAAGGAGGCCGCGATTCGCGTGCCGACGGCCAACGTCTTGGATCGCACGACGGATCTGGTCGACGAGGTCCAGAAGCGACATCGCCTTTCTCGAGTGGGGCATGCGCTGGACACCAGCGTAGCCGGGATGGACCCGTCGCTCGGCTCGGAGGATCGAGTCGTCATGGTGGAGGCGATCACCAGAAACATTGGCACCCGCAGCATCGTCTTCGCCCAAGCCCTGGCGGAGCCCGCCACCGACGTTTGGATCAACCCACCGCGCGGCAGCTTGGCCTGGTTGCTCACGGAAGCGAAGTCCGCCGTGGCCTCAGGCGAGGTGGACAAGTGCGCGGACCTGCTCCGTCAGGCCTCAGAGCGTTTTGAGCCTGCGTCGGCGATGGAGAAAGCGGAATACTGGCACCTGACCGGCCGGCTCCGCCTCGTCCGAGGCGACGACGAAGGCGCGTCCCGCGCGTTCAAAAGTGCCGCCGAGACGCAACCGCAGGCCAAATACTGGGCAGCCTGGGCAGAGAGCGAGATGCGCCGGGGGTTCAGAAACGACCAAGGCCAGGACTATTCGGACGTGCTCGAGGCCCTGCCAGCGGACGCGGACCCGGCGCTGCTCGGCGTCAAGGCCCGCCTCCTCGCCGCCAGCCGCAAGCACGCCGAAGCCATCGCGCTTCTTGACACTTTCGAAGGCACTGAGAGCCTCGCGGCGCGGGCAGTGGTCGAGACCATGTTCTCGAATCCCGACCAGGCGCTGCAAGCGTGCATCGACGGCATCGACTTGGAAGAAAAACGGGAGTCGACAAGGCTGTTGTTCCTGATCTTGCGGGCGCGAGCGCGGTTCAACATCGCGTTGAGAAGCGCGCGTGTCGAGGAATCGAGCGGCGAGCACTCGGAGGACGAGGTCCTTCCTCCTTCGGGCCCCATCGGGGTCGACGCGGCCGCGCTACGCGAAGCGTGGGCCGACATCGAAGAGGCCGTCTCCGCCATGGAGGAGATCAGATGGGTGTCGAACGCCGAGTTCGTGATCGACCTCTGGATCGCCACCGCGAGCATGCTTGGCAAGCAGGAGCAGATTCTCGCCCGGGTGTTGGCCGCAGCGCGGCAGCGGCCGCAGCAAGCCGAGCTCCAGTCGGCAGCAGAGACCCTCGCGGCCCAGTGCGGCGATTTCCAGGCGGCCTTGGAAGCGAACAGCCGGCTGCCCGACGGCAACATGAAAGTCCTGCGCCGCGTCTCGTTTCTGCATGAGCTCGGCAAGCACCGCGACTGCGTCGAACTGATGGCGGCAAACATCGACACAGTCGGTCGCTCACACCAGCTATTCGGACACGTCTTGGTGCTGGCGGCCCTGTCGGCCGACGTGATGGCTAGGGATCCTCTGGTCGAGGCTTGGCTCGACATCTTGCGCTCTGGAGATGCGGAAAGCCAAGCGCATGCCGCGACCTTGGACCACTTGCTCGCACGGCGCAGGAACCAGCTGCAAAGCCGCGAGGCTTTGACTGATCTCGCCCGCGTCGACGAGCAGCTTGGGCACCCCAAACCGACCACGTTGCTCCTATTCGAAGAGCTGGACCCCGGTTCCGAGACGCAGGCCGAGCAGTTTCTCGCCGTCGCGACGCGCTTGCGCTCGATGATTCGGCTGTCCCCGATGATCGCTGTGAGGATTGGGGTCGCCTTGGCCACCGGGAAGCGGTGGAGCGATCTGCTCGCCTTGTGCGAGGAGGCCAGCCGAGAGTTTGACGTCACGGGTCGGATCAAAGCGTTCCAAGCGCTAGCGCTCGACCAGTTGGGCCGGTCCGACGAGGCGAGGTCCATCCTGGAGAGCATGCTCGAAGGCGGCATTGAGGACGGGCTCGCTTTGAACACGTACGTGAACATCATGGTTCGCTGGGGGTTCACTGAGAAGGCCAAAGCGGCAGCTGAGTTGATCTTGGAGCGCGCACAGTCGAAGGAACGGCGCGTCGAGTGCGTCCGGATGCTGTTCAACCTTGAGCAGCATGCGAACCCCACCAGCCCCCGGCTCGTCGACCTAGCTTTTCGCATGGGAGCGCTCGCGTCCAGCGACGACGAGGTGGAAGAAGGGGTGTTTCTTTGCATGGTCATCGCCGCAACAAGCTTCGAGACGGCGGTGTTGAGCGATGCGCGCAAGGAGGAGTTCCAAGCCCGCACGAACGCCTTCTTCGAACGGTTCCCCCAATCGAAGATTCTTCGCCGAGTCGAGCTCCCGGCTGAGGCTGGCGCGGAGGAGATGCTGCGCTCAATGAAGTCCGCCATTGGAGTATCGGAAGAGCGCGAGCAACAACGAGCGCGGCTCGAAGCTCAGCTTCAAAGCGGCGAGTTGCCATTGCCCTTCGCGTGGCGTCCACGCTTCGCGCTTGGCAGTGTGCAGGACGTGGCACATCTCTGGGATCTGGCGAAGCGGTCAACGGTCGACGAGAAGAAGTTCCACCTGAACATGATCGGCGAGCAGTGGGAGCAGCGGCCAGCCGATTCCTTTCGTTCGAGGACACCCCTGTTCGATCTGCTCACTCTGTTCGTGCTCGAAGACCTCGAACTGCTCGACAAGGTCTTCGACTTCTTCCCCAAGGTCGCAATCTCCCAGGAGACCTTGGGCGAGCTGATGAAAATGTCGCAGGCGTTCTCTGGAAGCATCTTCCGGCAGCGGTGCATCGATGTGCAGGATCGCCTCAGGCCACGCCTCGCGCAGATCCTGCAGCCCCACGGAGCGCCTTCGGACGACGAACTGCACCTGCCGAGCTCGTCGCGCGAACTTAAAAGCCTTGCCCGCACTGGCAACTACGTCGTCTACTCCGACGACGCCATGCTGCGAATGTGGATATTTGAGGACAAGTTCGCCGCTGACGGAATGTGCACCTTGGACCTGCTCTGCGGGTTGGAGGAGACCGGTCTGCTGACCACGGAAGAAGTGGCGACCAAACTCGCGCAACTCTGCGACTGGCACGTGGGCATACAAATCCAGCTGAGGCATCAGCTGGCTCTCATCCCGGAAACGGTTCGCCTCGCGCCCCGCGTCTTGGAGGCCGCTGCGATGCTTCGCGGTATCGCACCCTTCATGTCGCTCGCCCGAGGCATGTGGGGGCCGGGCACGGACTTCATGGGCGTCCTCAATCACGTCGGAGCTGTCGTCCGACTATTGGTTCAGGACCCCGCCGTGCCGGACATCGCCATCGGCGCCTTTGTCGCGGTATGGATCGACCACGCAACCGCGAGGGCCGACATGCCACTTCCCGCGCTGCAGCTGGCGGCGCACATCGCCGTGTATGCCGTGGCGGCTGGAAAGCTGCCAATCCAGGCGGCCCGCCGGCTTTGGAACGTCTACTTCGGCGTAGTCGAGGCGGTGCACGGTGCGCCGGACTCGAAGGCTTACGGTCTCGCGCTCGCCCGAGTCGCGCAAGAAGCGGGCGCTTTGGACAAGAGGATGACCAAGGAACGCGTCACTCCGCAAACGACCATCGGCGAGCGGCTTATGATGGGTCTCGACTTGATTTCCAATGCGTGGGAGGCCTTCTCCGCCGCTTACATCCCAGCGCGCAAATGAATGAAGACTCCGGCCCACTGCGGGAAGCGGCCGCCTGATCAGGCCTTTATTGGCATAGCGCGATAGCGCCGAATAGAGGATTGAACAGTCGCTGGCGACGCCCGTCGTTGAATGACCGGCGATGGCGGGTCTGCTGACGTTTGCTCCGCTGGTGCGAGTGACTGCCTCCAGTCTGGAGCGGCCCGACAGCTTCAGTGGTCGAATGACTCCTTCTGGCCGGGTGCTGCCTTCACGAAACTATACCCCGACGACCGCTCCAACCACAAAGCCGCCGTTGAGGTGGCGACGTCACCGACGCTACGCCAATGACGGCTTTCTGGAAATCGTTTCTGACGACCGATCGCTTTGGAGAAGAGGTAGCGACAGTCGGCTCCTGGCCGTGAGCGGACCAGAGATTTCCACTTGGCATCCAATACCGCCGCGGGGCTGTGGCACGGTCTTACCACGGCAGGATGTCGCCATTCTGGTGGAGGAATCGTCCGGTGGTCTCGATCTTCAGTTCGTCGATGCGCTGCAAGAGCCCGCGAACAGACTCGTCCGGATCGATCTGGCCGTGGCCGCGGGTCATCGCGGTGCGCACAAACCCTGGATGCAAGATGACCACAGCGACCCCTCGCGGCTTAAGGTCGTGGGCGAGGGAGACACCGGCCGCATTGAGCGCGGCCTTGCTCATTCGGTAGCCGTAGTAGCCCCCGGAGGTATTGTCGCCCATGGAGCCCATGCGACTGGTGATGAGCGCGACCTTCGAGCCCGGATGCAGGCGCGAGGCGAGGGCCCTCGTGAGAAAAAGTGGCGCTACGGCGTTCACTTCGAACTGCGCGCGCACCTCGTCAGGATCGACCTCTTCGAGAGAGTCGGCCATGAGCACGCCGGCGTTGTGGATCAGGAGGTCAATCTCGTCGTGCGCGAGCCGTTCGGCGATCTTGGACCATGCCAGACGCTCTGTCAGGTTGATCTGGCTTTCGACACGCACCCCGAGCGCGTCAAGCTCCGGCGAACCCTTGCGACATACCGCAACCACGCTCGCTCCACGTGCCTTGAGCTGTTGCGCGAGCTCAAGGCCGATTCCACGATTGGCACCTGTGACGACTGAAACACCCATACCGTCCCTCCTCTTCGATCCGGCTTGGATAGGCGTAAGGATTCCTTCGTAAGCCTGTCAGTCGCCGAACAGCGCGATGATGGTTTTCATCGACAGGTACAGGCGCGCGGGCCGCTGTTGCAGCGGCAGGAAGCTGAAATGGCGGTAGAAGGCTTCGGCTGCTTCGTCCTTGGCATCCACCAGGACAGCCATGGCCGCGATGTTCGCGGCAGCTTCCACGCTGCGGCGCAAGGCGTCCATGAGCAGGAATTCCCCCATGCCCATGCCCTTCATGCTTTGATCGACGGCCAGCCGACCAAGCAGCGTCACCGGGAGTTGCGGGTAGCGCGGCAGCTTTTTGGTCAAGGCATCGGGCAATTCGCTGGCGTCCACCGTCGAGGCGGACAGCGTGTAGTACCCGAGCACCTGCGCGGCGGGCGGCTCAATCAGAACGAAGGGCGCGGCGACGCGCTTGTCGGCGTCCTGGCGGGCTTGCTGGCGCAGGTAGCGATCCAGCGGCGCACTGCCGCAGCAAAAGCTGTCGCGGTCATGGCCCTTACCGAGGGGCTCGATGCGATGCGGGGTCGCCGGGGCCGACAATCACCGCCCCATTTGCTGGCGGTAGGCCGCTGCGGCCTGGCGCAGACGCTCATTCGGCGCGGGCGGGTCGAGCAAAGCGGTCACGAACGCGATCTGCTCGGCCCGGCTCAGGCGGATCGTTTCGTGTTCCCGAAGGATGCGCGCGGCAGCCTCCTGGGCGCTGGCGACGACGAATTCGCTCAGGGTGCGCCCGGATAGCGTGGCAGCCTGTTGTAGCACCGCTTTTTGTTCGACCGACAGGCGGGCTTCCAGGCGCGCCGCGCGCGTCTTGTCGTCGGTGACTGGATCGCTGGTCTGCATGGCCCTTCTCCCGTGTTTTTGCTTGCCGTCGCCCGTGCAAGCGAAAGCTCTCTTAATGTACGGCAAACGTACGGAACAAACAAGGCCTTTCTTGGGCGTCCCCGCTCGCGCTACGCGCCAGCGGGCCGGGCCTGAAGTCCCGGCCATCCGGTAACGATCCCTGACGCAAAAGCCAGTGAGCGGCGTCAGCTTCGCTCACGCCGGGTGACGGGGCACGGCTGCGCCCTGCCCCGCATCGACGACCGCCCAGCTTCATGGCTGCGCCATCAAGCGTGGCCCTTCTTTTGGACGCTGCTCCAGGCGCGGTGCAAGAGTAAAGCTCCGCCGGCCGGCGGGGTATCCCCGAGCTTCCGCCCCCCGCGGGGGTTGTGCAGGCCGGTTGATTCCCCTCCCCACCGGTCGCCCTTACGCCTACCCGTCCTTGACTTGGTCGAGAAGAATGCAGTTGTGGAACCAAGTTATTTGTGCAGCAGCTTGCTGCACAAATCCTTCTTCAGGCCAGGCCTCGGCGAACGCCCGCATGTACTTCATGTTGCGAGGGGAAAGCCCGCGCATGTCGGGGAACTCGACACGGAGGTCGCGAGCCAGCTGGTCAATGACCTTCGCCCCCCAGCCCTGGGCGGATTGCCGTTCGAGAATCTCCTTGCCGATGCGCCAATAGAGGAGGACCAGTTCCCGGTTAACGGCCAGACCAGCCTTGAGTCTCGCCGTGCGGATGGTGGTCTTCAACTCCGCAAGCCATGCGGCGTAGTCGGGAGGGATGAGCAACTGTGTTCCAAGTCAAGCGTTTTTAGGGGCGTTTGGGTGTTCTGGATTCCAGGGGATACCCGATTTGACGATCGCGTTCATAATCGTCAGCATCTTATGCATGCAAGCGACCAAGGCGACCTTTTTGAGCTTGCCTTTGGCGAGCAACCGTTCGTAGAAGATCTTGATCACCGGGTTGTACCGTATGGCGCTCAGGGCCGCCATGTATAAAGTGGTACGCACTGTCGCGCGACCCCCCCAGGTGATGCGCTTGCCCTTGTGGCGACCGCTGTCCGCGTTCAAGGGAGCCACGCCGACCAGCTTGCCAATTTGCGCATGGGTGAGTTGCCCCAACTCAGGCAAGGCGCCCATCAGAGCCGCTTGCATGCAGGGCCCGACTCCTTTGAAATCCTTGAACAACGCGAGCTTCTGAGCAAAATGTCCCTTCAACATGCCATCGATGTTCTTGTCAATCAGCGCAATCTGCCGATCGAGCATCTTGAGTACCAGCTTGATGCTTTTGTGCTGCGACGGATGGCTCGTGGCCAAGCGGTTTGCCTCCGCCACGCGCATGGCGACCAACTGGTTGTGGCGCACCAGCAAGGCTTCCAGTGCCTCCTGGTTGGCGTCGGGCAGTTTCATCAACAGCCGCTCCCGCTGCGCGGACTGGTGCAGCGTTCTCCCAAAGTGCGAGAGCACTCGCGCATCAATGGCGTCCGTCTTGGCGAGGTATCCCATTGATTTCGCGAAATCCCTCGCCTGCCGTGGATTCACCACCATCACCGGCAGACCGGCCGCACAGAGCGCCGCTGCCACTGGGCGCTCATAGCCACCCGTGGCCTCCAACAGGATCACGCCAATTCGCTCCGCAAGCAGCTTCAGCCGGTTCACCAAGGCTCCGATCTCCTTCCCGCTGTTGGCGATGCATTCGGTCTTGGACTGGTCGTCCAGAGCAAGTTCGAGCGTGTCTTTCGCAACATCAATGCCGGGGAAAATCAATTCCGGAACGTTCATCTATAGCCATCCTTGCAAATACGAGGTCACGCTCTTGCGACACGCGCCAACAAGCAACTGTTCGGTATCCAGACAAACGGCTGACCAAGCATGCCAAGTGCTCATCCACGGGCTTGAGGTCCCAGAGGGACATCGGGCTATGCCTGGCCTTCCGAACTCTCCTCGACAACATTCATGCGGCTCTCCGTCACCCACACCTTGGGGCTCTGCCCCAAACCCCGCACTCGCCGTGAGGCAGGGCTGGGGATGATACACCCCTCCCCAGCCCCTGCCTCCAGCGTACTTGGCTTACAGGGCGTCAAGAGACTTTCGCGGCATAAACGCGAGAGAAAAAACCTCTCTCGCATTTATTCCACGGTTCTCTTGACCCCCTTCCAGCCATTCCTTCCCGCCCTCTCCCAGATGAGCCAAAAGCCACGAAAGAAAGCATACAAGGGTTGTCATGCTTTGGCGGTTATGGTTTTCGGCAAGTCACTTGATCTGCAATTGTCCACCGGGCTGCTGCACTGTTGCGCGGCGGTAGCTCCGTCGGGCGGCGCATTCCGGGTTTCCGGCAGAGCCCTGGAAAATTCCCACGCCCCCAAAAGTCTGATGGCAAAGCCGGTTGAGTGTGGTTGGGGAGTGCTCGAAAACCGTTCTCGCTCGAAGCGGTGCAGAACGGCGAGTTTAGCGAAGGTCAGGCGGCTTCGAGTACCCGCATCTCGATGTGAAGTCCGGCAGCCGTCGCCATATTCACCAGTGCATCAAGGCCGAACAGGTTGATCTTGCCGCGCATCAGGTCAGAAACACGCGGTTGAGTCACGCCCAAGAGCTTGGCGGCTTGCGCCTGGCTCATTTCGGTGCGGGTAAGGTGGTTCTTCAGCGCCGTCATCAGAACGGAACGTAGCTTCATGTTTTCCGCTTCTTCCGGGGTGTCCTCGATGGCATCCCAGACGCTAGCAAATCGTTGGTTGCTCATTAGCCTAGCTCCTTCAACAAGTCGCGGTAACGTTTCGAGGCCAAATCCAAATCGGCTTTGCTGGTCTTCTCTGTCTTCTTCTGGAAGCAGTGAAGCACATAGACGGCATCAGCGAACTTGGCAACGTAGATGACCCGGAACGTCCCGGCTGCGTCACGAATCCGAATTTCCTTCGCACCTTGGCCGACGGTGTTCATGGGCTTCCAGTCGTCAGGCTCCTGGCCGTTCTGAACCTGATCGAGCTGATGACCAGCCTCGCGCCTGGCCGGAAGCGGAAAAGCGCGAAGCTCATCAAGGGAACTGCCCCGGAACTCGACAGGTCTGGGATCGGTCGTGCTCATACTATACAAAGTTTTGTATACCGCGGCAAGCGGGTATCAGGTCCAATGGAGCAGGCAACCGGCTTATCGTGCTTTACTTTCCGTTTTCTGAAGCGACCCCCAATAGGGCAGGACCAGTTCCAGGTTAACGGCGAGACCGGCCTTGAGCCTCTCCGTGCGGATGGTGGCCTTCAACTCCGCAAGCCATGCGACGTAGTCGGTAGGGATGAGGTTTGTCTTGCTTGGGGGGTCATGGTTTGCGGCGAGTCACTTGATCTGGAATTGTCCACCAGGCGGCCGCTCGGTTGAGCGACGGTAGCGCCGTCGGGCTGCGCATTCCGGGTTTACGGCAGCGCCCGGGGGAATTTTCCATACCCCAAAGATCGACCCGGCACGCCTCCCAAGGTCGGCCAGCCGGCATGGCACGAAGCGCGAAGAACGGCTTCGCCATACATCGCGCAGAGGCTGCTGCCGAGGATGGAGATCGGCGATCCGTGCGAAATAGAGTAAGGCAGAACAACAAGGCGCGCGCATCCGTTACGACCGTCCACCTCAAGACGGTTCTGACTTCCCACAAACGCAGAACCGACGCCGAGCTCGATCAGGAAGTCTCGCAGGCGCAGCACGAGTGCCTTTTCGATGGTGCGCTCGTTTGACGCGTCCGTGATCCCGAGGAAGTCGAAGGTGTACGAGTCCTTGAGGATGTCGCGTGCCAAGTCGGACTGTGGCGACGGCAGCGCACGATCGAAGTTGGTTTGCGCGGCGCCAACGCGCCGGTGCGCTGCAGTCTCGATCTGGAGTTCGAGCACCGACCGGCTCCAGCCGTTTTCGGTGGTCTTGCGGATGTACCACTCGCTTTCCGGCCAGGCCTCGGCGAACGCCGGCATGTACTTCATGTTGCGAGGGGAAAGCCCGCGCATATCGGGATCGACCCGGCACGCCTCCCCAAGGTCGGCCAGCCGGCATGATACGACGCGCGAAGAACGACTGCGCCGTACATCGCGCCAGTCTGCCGATGGAGACGGAGATCGGCTGTCCGGGTGAACTATAGATGCTTGGCCCCTGGCATCAGCGACCCGCCACACCGATCACCGGGCTTTCGCGTGCGGCTCGCTCCCAACCACTGGAACCTTGGATATTGTCCAATCGTGCTTGACACGACTAAGCAAGATCGATAGTTTAGGGCCATGCGAACGACCAAAACTCTCTCGATCACTCTGCCGCCGGAAATGCTCGCCCGAGCCGCGGAGATCGCCCGGCGCGAACACCGCACGATGAGCGAGCTGGTGCGCGAAGCCCTGCGTGACTATGAGCGCAAGAATTGGTGGTCTGAAATGAATGCCTTCGGCCAGGCGAAAGCTGCCGAACTTGGCCTGACCGAGGCCGATGTTGACCAGGCTGTGCACGAAGTGCGTCGCGAGCGCGCTGGCCGCGGTCCCGAGACCAAGGTGTGACGGTCGTCGTTGCCGATACGAGCGTCTATGTTTCGGCGCTCGTGTTCGGTGGTGTGCCGCAGGCCGCCCTCATTAAAGCGATCACCACCCCCTTCCGCGTCGCGATCTCCCACGCGCTGAAGGCCGAACTTGTCGAAACGCTTGAGCGCAAATTTGCCTGGCCTTCTTCTCGGGTGGCACATGCCTGCGCACACTTGTGGGGAGGGGCTATCTGGTGCGAGCCGGTTGCCGTTCAAGCCTCGCGCGACCCCGATGACGATCACGTGCTTGGCTGTGCGATCGCCGCTTCAGCCAACGTGTTGGTTACGGGCGACAAGGACCTCCTGTCGTTGCATCCGTTCAGGGGCATTGCCATCGTGACGCCGGCGACATTTCTGGCGATGCCGTGGACGGTCCACGGTGACGACCGAGCACCATTCGTTTGAGCTTGGCCAAGGCGGCGTATCGAACCCATGCAAAAGCTCTTTACTGAAAGGCATGGCTCGACCAAACCGTGCGTCGCCGAGAAGCGGGCGGCCATGAACACCGCGACGTTTTTCGCTGAGCGCCGGGGGGCGGATGACCAGATTTTTTGAAATGCGTGAGCGGCCGCTCCATGAATACCGTCTTGCGTGTGATGCTCAGGACATCAAATGGGAGCGATCGAAATCGCCCCCCTGAAACCGATCAGCGGCTGCTGTTCGGGGTCACTTTCACGGGTGCCCAGCCATGACCTGGCTTGGTTGTGGGCGGCAACGGGCGGTTGTCCGCTACCGTTGTGTAGTTCGGCTGTTTGCCGCCCTTGGGCCCAACCTCTTGGTAAATCCCACCCTGATTGCCGGTGCTCTGACCGGGCTTCTTCGCTGCTGCCATATCAATCTCCTTTCGAGAAAAAGGCAGTGGTACAACCCGGTACATCGAAAACCGCTATTGGCCAACCCGCACCAAAGTTGTATCGTGCGAGCGTCTACGTCCAACGTTAGGCGACAGGTTTCTCCGGGATCGGTGGCCTGTCTCAGCCGCTCTCAGGAAGTCCAGTCCTAAGAGCGGCTTTTCATTTTGATCTACAGCGCCATCTTCGGCGCGAACTCCTGCCGGCGCGCATCACGCCTTGCCCTGCACGCGCGCGCGCGCCCTGATCGTTAGATTCTGGGCCTGGAACCTGTTTCGGACGATCTGCGCTACCTCGTCGTAGACCGACGCCTTTTTCTCTGGGTCGGCGATCGTGATGATCAGCGAAAACGGTTGCGGCTTGAACGCAGCTTCATCCTTCTCGATCCCGTGTCGTGTCAGCAGTTTCAACATCAAACGCCAGCGGTTGCCTCGCTCGCCATTTTCGTTTAGACGCCCGTGATAGGTGCGCACCGGCGCCCACTTCCGCATCTTTTCGACTTGGTATGCCTCATAGAGCAGGCCGGGGTTGCGGTGTTCAGGAGGCACAAGCCCCGCGAACATCCGTTTAATCTCGCCGGTGGTGCGCGATACACGGTCACGGTAGACGCCGAGGTGAGCGTCGATATGGGTCTCGCAATACTCGGAACCCCAGCGCGCGCCCCGTGTTGGCACGAAAGCGAGCGTCATCCAAACTTCCCCGAAATACTTGTCGTTCCGCTTCAGCGATGGCGGATAAGGGAAATCATCCCACTCCAGGAAATAGCCGGGCCGAAGCGTGTCTTCGAACACCAGCGTCGCTGTGTGCGGCGTGCATTCAAGGCAATACGGCACTGCCGCCGGCAGACCAAATCCAAGGAAATTTTCCTCGCCGTCCGGGACGCGAGTGCCCGAACGGGGGTCGCGCGCATGGTGGGTCAGCAATGCCCGAGCCAACACCGGTGACGGGGTCGGCGTGATCTGGTGATAAATCTGCGCCAGCGTCCGCGAAACCAAGGGCGTGGCGAAGCTCGTGCCAAGGTCTTCCGCCAGGCCGGAATCCGTGACGGACCGAATACCATGCACATGCGCGGCGTCGGTCGAACACGATCCGCCGTAGTGCACCAGGTCGGGCTTGATGATGTAATTGGGGCCAGCACCATGACGCGAGAAGGCCGAAGGGTGATGCTGTCTTGGCCCGTTGGTTTTGTAATCGACATGGGATACTGATCCGACCGTGATGCCCAATACGCTGTCGGCCGGCGATGTAATGCGGCCGACCTCGATCTGCCCCGGAGTGCGAGGAAAGTCCAGGAGCGGCAGCGTGGCGTAGTTGCCGGCGCTGATGACAAAAGAAACCTGGTACTTCTCCTGCAGATTGTCCAGCTCCTCAGCCAACTCAGAAAATTCATCCAGCGAGCAAATGGCGTCGGTTCCCAAAGAGAGGTTCCAGACCCTGTACTTGTTGGCATGCTCCTGGAGCGCCGACTCCAGCGAGGACAGCAGCTCCGATTCAAGCAACGCAGATGTCTCGCCCCGCGATGGATCGTCGTTCGGAATTACCTGCAGATCGAACACGGCGCAGGCACCCGAATCAAGGCCACCAACTGTCGGATTTAGCTCGCGGCCCCAGCAGACAAGGCCGGCAACGAAGGTTCCGTGATCCGTGTTTTGATCATAGGGGGGCGACACGTCCCGAACACGGCCAACCACCCATGAGTTGAGCGCCGGAATCTGATCCGAAATGCCGCCGTCCACTACGACAACGACCGGAACATCCGCATCGGCGGCATCCCGTGTTGGCAATGCCGGAAGGGCCTGCTGGTTCATCATGCGCGGCCGGATCGTGCGTACCAACGGCATGTGGGAGATGGAGCGCACGCCGATGATACGCGACAGCGCTTCGACATCGGCGACGGTTTGGCACTCCGCCGCGTAGATGAAGCTACGTTCTGAATATCCGCGCTGATCGAGCTTGATACCGCGTTCCCTACACACGGACTCGAAATTGGCGACCAGCGCCGGGTGATCATCATCGGCGCCGAAACTGAACAAGCGGACGCGGGTGATGAACCCGTTGCGACGGCGCGGGCTGCGACAGAGGATGTCCTCGGCACCCAGGCCATGGCGACGCGACGCCGGCGTCACCGCTTCAATGCTTTCGATACAGGAGAGTTCCTTGGTGATCTGATCCGATGTGTTGTTCTGGATGATTTGAGTTAGCTGTTCCAGTCCCGTCGGCGTTGCCTTGATGAACAGCTCGCCAAGGCGGCCCGCGCCGATGATGGGACACGACTTGTCGGAGAACAGCTTTTCCGGTCGGTGGCTCTTCGCCGCCGCCTTCGACATGATCTTGACGCGTACCGGCGCCGCCCGCGTCATCTTGAGTTGCGGCAAGAGGGCTTCTTGAATGGCGCCGATCTGGTTGGAAAGCCGATTGCGGTACTGCAGGTCAACATCACGAAACGGCGCCGGCGGCGTGCCACCCCCCAGCACGCGACGCTCGGTTCCCTGCTTGGGCATGATCAGTTTGATCGGCAGGCGATCGTTGCGCGCATTCCGTTGGGTCTCGTCAGCCACGCTCTTCGCCCTCAAGCTTCGACACTCTGTGTACAGTTGCCTTCGACAGCCCCAGCAGCTCTCCAAGCATGGCGAAGCTGTACAAGCGTTGATCCCGTTCCCTTAGCGCTTCCACAATGTCCGGCGCCTCTTTGTTGGCGAGCCGCGCAATGAACCGCGCGCCGTCTTCCGCCCCAATCGCCAGGTTCTGCAAGACCGGGAATGCGTCTTTGAGATAGATCGGTTTGCCCGTAGAGAAGTGCCGACGCTTCAGGCGAGCGCAGACTTCGCGGATATCCGAACCCGAAAAACCTTCGGACAGATCTGCCAGGACCGTAAGGTCCCGCGGCGAGAAGTGGATGGGCTCGATGAAATCGGCCCACATGTGTTCCCGCTGTTCCGATGAAGGGAGCTGCAACGCCAAACGGTAGGTGAAGCGGCGCCACACGGCGGTGTCCAGCAGCGTTTCATGATTGGTTGCAGCCAGGACGATTGATTGCCGACCAAGCGTGTCAAGGTTCTGTAGGAAGCTGTTGACCACCCGCTTCAGCTCACCCAATTCTTGACTGTCGCCACGCAGCTTGGCAATCGCATCGAACTCATCCAGAAATAGCACGCAGGGCGTTTTCGCGGCGAAGTCGAACAGTGCGCGGATGTTTTTCGACGTGCTGCCGAGGTAGGACGAGATCAGGCCGTCCAGGCGGGCGACGTAGAGTTCTAGTCCGATCTCCTTGGCGATATGGCGCGCCACGCGGCTTTTTCCCGTGCCCGGAGGGCCATACATGAGAAAGCTCAGCGCGCCGGACAGCTCGGTCGTATCAAGCAAGGCGTAGCTTTTCGCTACGCTGACGAATTCATTGACCACATCCCACTGTGACTGCAAGAGTTGAACGGGCGGCTCCTGCAGCGTCTTCAGCTTGATGTGCTCGATGAGGGGAAACCGGCTTTCCGCATCGACGGGCAGTGTTGTGGAGAAGCGGACATCGGCTGGGCGTAACTGATTGTCGGTCTCTTCGAGCAGCTTTCGCAGCCGATCGGCCGAGCTTTTCTCGCCGGCGGTTTCAAGCTTTTCGGCGAGGAACGCAGTGTAATTGCGAACCTTGTCCACGTCAAGACGAAGTGCGCCGTTGACGATACGAACAAGCTCATTAATGAAACGGATATCGGTATTCATGAAACGATTGTGCCTATTCATGATTCGATTGTCAAGCTTTCCGATACGTTGACGCCTTTCCATTCCAGGAAATAGCCGGGCCGCCTCACCAATTTCTTGTCAAGCTTTGCTGTGCCATGACAACTATGCTACGGTCAAAAATCATTACGACAGACAAGGGGTTGCTAGACAATGAACGTCAATCTCACCCCTCAGATTGAGGAAATGGTCCGACGGAAGGTGGCATCCGGCCTCTACACCTCCGCGAGCGAGGTTGTCCGCGAGGCGCTGCGCGTCATGGACGAACAGGGCCGCGTGCGGGCAGCCAAGCTCGAACAGTTGCGGCAGGATCTCCGCGACGGCCTCGATAGCGGCGAGCCAACGCCATGGGACCCCGAGGAAATCAAACGCGAAGGCCGCAAGAGAAGAACCGCGCGCGTTCCTGCCGGCCAAGATACGTAAATGCCGGTCATCCTCAAACGCCCACGCGCCAGAATCGAACTTGGCGAAATATGGGAGTACATCGCCGAAGACAGCGAGGGCAACGCGGACGCCTTCATCGGAACCATTGACCGGAAATTGGTGTTTGGGGTGCAGTGGAACGGAAGAAGCAGCTAGGCGTTTGTCCTAATCGCCATTGAAGGGGTCACGCAGGGGACGCAACTCGCCTTTGGCCACTGCCTCCGACACGGATACGAGTACCGCCCCAACCGAAAGCTGGACGCCGCGTTTCCGACGTTAGCGCCTCAGCTAGCCAGCGGTCCGGGGGATAGCCCGAAGAACCGGGCTTGCCGCCCACGAGTTTCATTGACTTTTTTGAGTTTCCTCAGAGTACCGCATTGACCGATTGCAGCGCACACTCTGTCGTACGGTTGCTCAAGCGACTTGAAAGATCCCGTGTCGCGCGAATCAGGGTAGCCAGTGTCTCCCCATCAGCCGATTGAACCCCCGATCCACTGTCTTCCGGAAACGCCGGGCTGCCCGGCGTCCAGAACTCGACCGATTCCGGATGTTCCTCGAAAAAGTCCGGGTCGGTGGTGACGCTGATACGCGGCGCTCCGGGCTGCGTCCAGAAGACCTCCTTCGTGCCGACCCGTTGGGCTTCGACGCCGGGTGGCAGAAGCTTCGGGTGGTCGAGCAGATGGCCGAGTTCTTCGAGCCCGTACGGGGCTGGCGCACGTTCCGGCTCTTCAAGCGCCGCTTCGATGGCTTCGTCGATGTTGAAGGAGTCTGCCGGGGTCTGGCTGGCCGCCTGCTGAAGCTCACTGACAAGATTCGCCCTGGCCTGTTGCTGGTTCTCAGGTCTCATCAGGGCGACTTCGGCGATCCGGGCAGGCATCGCCGAGAGAATCGGTTGCAACGGGCCGACGACCGAGGTGAAGAGACTGATGCGCGATCTCAGCGCACGGTAGACGTCGGTCTCGACGGTGTCCTCGTACATCAGGTTCACGATCGCGATGCGCGGGAACTGCTGGCCAAGGCGGTCGACGCGTCCGATGCGTTGCTCGATGCGCATCGGGTTCCAGGGCGAATCGAAATTGACGAGCGCGCCGCAGAACTGGAAGTTCAGACCCTCTGCGGCAGCATCGGTGCACACCAGGACCTGCGCATCCTGTCGCTTGAAGCGCCGTTTCGTCTCCTCGCGGGTCAGCCTTTTCCAACTGCCGTCGGGTTGTAGCCATTCGCCGCCACGCCCCGAGTAGCAGAGAACCGAGAATCCCTGTGTCTTGAGAAAATCGCGCAGGTAATCGAGCGTGTCGGTGTATTGGGTGAACACGATCGCCTGCGGAAAGGCGGGCAGCAGCGAATCGTCCATGGCGTGATAGCTGCCTCTTTGCAGGGCCTGGAGCACCTCGGCGAGCCGCACGGCTTTCGTGTCCACCGGTAGTCTGCGCGCCTGCTCAAGCAAAGTCTCGATGTCGCCCTGTTCTTCGAGTTGCAACGCAGCCTGTTTCTGCCGGTCGACGGCCTCCTCGTCGGCCGCGTCGCCGGACTCGTCGATGTCGTCTTCGGCGTCCTCGCTTGAACGTAGTTCGTCGAAGGGCAGGCCGGCCTGTCCTCGCACCACCGCAAGACGCTCTTCAAGAGTCATCTTCAGGGCATGAAAGCTGGAGGAGAGGCGTTTGCGATACGTCGTCATGACGAAGCCGACCGCCGTGCGCCGCTCCTCCTGGGCATTGTTGTAGGTCGTCGAGATGTAGGCTTCCAGCGCATCGTAGACCGCAGCCTCGGCCGGCGCCATGTCGAGGAACTCGTCGACGACCTCGCGCGTGGCGATCGGGGTGCTGAGCAGGCCGCGCCGGTGATACTCGCGCAGAAGGCCGCGCGTGTGCCGTGATACCAGACCAGCCACCGGCGTGTGTGCGCGCATGATGGCCACCGCACTGCGGCGCTCTTCTGCGGAAAGCTGCCGCCTGGGTGTCGCGGCGGCGTCGCGCAGCGAGCGCAGGATGCGTTTCGCCTTGAGCAGACTGCGCTCAGGCGCTCGGCGCACGGCTGACTCGATCGACACCTCGCCAAAAGCGGCTTCGGCCGCGCGAAAGAGGGCAGCGAGAAACTCGAAATCCTCGTGCGACGGATTGCCGCTGCCCGACTTCCGGAAAAATTCGAGGAAGCCCTGCCGGGACCAGGCCGGCGGCATGGCCAGCAACGAAAGCAGGTCCCAGACCTCGACCGGATGCACCTGCATCGGTGTCGCGGTCAGCAGGAGCAAGCCGTCGGTGCGCTCCTTGAGACGCTGCATCAGCTTCAGCAGAAGATTGGGCGGGCCTTCCTGCGCGGCGCCCGGGCTCTTGCGGCGCGCATGATGCGACTCGTCGAGAACGATGAGATCCCACGGGTCGGCCACTTCGAGCAGTTCGTTCTGGCGGTCGCGCCGGCGCATCAGGTGGCTGGAGACAATGACGAAAGGCTCGCGATGCCACTCGTCGCGCGCGACTTCCTTTTCCGATTTCCCCCGCAGCAGCGGCGAGGGATACCAGCTCAGGCGCTTGCCGTCATAGATCGGCCAGTTGAGGTTGAACTTCTCGCGCAACTCGGCTTGCCACTGCGTCATCACCGCCTTGGGTGCCATGATCAGGATGCGCTGCGCGCGCCCGGAAAGCCACGCGTAGCGCAACACGAGTCCGGCCTCGATGGTCTTGCCCAGCCCCACTTCATCGGCAATCAGCAGACGGGGCGGCCAGTGGTCGAGCATGCGCTGAAAGGTCAGAATCTGATGCGGCCAGGGGGTCACGGCGCTGGTTGCTTCGGCAATACGCTCGCCACCGGGCTGCCGCGGTGCAGACCAGATCAGTTGCCACACCGCCTTCCGTCGCTCGTCGACGGAAGTGGCCTGCGGCGTGCTTCTCCGTTGGTCCGTTTCGTCATCGGCGGTTGAATCTCGAACAGCGTCGCCATTTCGAGCGCGCTTGACCCGTTCCGGTTCATCGGCTTCGCGCGGGAGAAAGCGTAGCAACTCTTCGCGCACCGCGGCGGGTACATCGAGTACCCGTGCGCGCCTGGCCCGGTCTGCCCAGAGCAGGGCAAAACTCTTCTCTTCCGCGTCCACGTGCCCGGCGCCGCCGTCCCAGTCGCAGAAGACATGGAAACTCTCCCAGTTGTGCAGCCAGCCGTAGGCGGTTTCGTTCACGCTGCCGGCGAAAGCCAGCCTGGCGCCGGTCTTGTCTTCGAGGATGCCGGCCTTCTCGTGGAAAATGGCCTGCGTGGCTACCGGGTTGCGATCGTCGTCGCAGGGAACGGCGACCTTGATTTCGAGGTAGCCCCTGGCCACCATCCACGCCAACAGTTCCAGCGCCTGTTGTTCCCTTGGCGAACTGCCGGCGAGCGGCATCTTCAATAACCGGCCTTCGACGGTGTCCTTCAGTGACTGGCCGTGCTCGATGGCCGCCACCTCGGGCTCATCGAGCGTGCAACCGACCACCAGGCGCATCCGGCCGTTGTTCAGCACCAGGCCTTCCAGGCCGCGCGCCGCTATCGCCAGCGCGGTCGCCGTGAAATAGCCGGTGGTCCGATCGTAGCGCTGAGCGCAGGCGAGTGCGCGCAGATAGAACTGCTCGATCAGCGAGCCATGGTCGTGGTCGTATTTGCTTTGCCAGTCGAAGTCGGTCAGCAAGGGCATGGTCGTCTTCGCTCAGACCGTCAATTCTTCCTGCTGCCAGATCTTCAACTGCTCGGGTTCGGCCACCTTCTCGGCAAGCGCCAGGCGGCGCAGGTTTTCCAGGGCATCGAAGTCGGCCCCGGCCCCCTTGGCAGCGTCGGGAAGATCGAAGCCGCTCCAGATCGACCCCACCGGGAGGACTTCTAGCACCGCTTCGAGCGCGGTGAGGAAGGCCGGTTCCACGGCGAGTCCGTGTTTCGCGAGCAGTTCGTTGGCAGATTCGAGCGATGCCGTGCGGGCGGTCCTGGCCAACTGGTGCAGGGCGTCCATCATCGAGTCGCGACCATCGGGCAGGCCGAGCGAACCCTTGGCGGCACGGGTGACGCTGTCCCAGAGCACGAGGTCGGCCCCCTTTTTCTCGGCCAGTCGGCCGACCACGTCACGGTCGAGGTCCACGCCGCACACCTTGGCGAGTTTGTTGGCCTCATCGAACGGGAAGATCGGTGCTTCGAAAGCGTCCCAGGCGAGCACGAACCAGCTCGTCAGGTTGTCCAGTTCGACATTGCGGCGAACGTGCGCAAGCTGCGAGAGCCGCCATTGCTTCACCTCGGTGCGTGCAGCGACGAGTGCGTCTTCCGGCGTGACGGCGAAGGGGTCGTAGGCCTCGTCGAACATCTCCGCCTGCCGGCGCTTGCGGCGCGACTGCTCGATGTCCTGCCGAGGGGTGCCGCGAACCAGCGGCCAGGCCTGCGAGAACACTTCGAGCGCCGGACCGAAGCAGGAGAGATAAAGATCGACGCCGCGAATCCCGGCGGTCTGAAAAACGCCGATGCGTTCGCGTACGGCGGCACGGACCTTGGGCTCCACGTCTTCCCAGTAGCGGGTGTCGGCACCCGGCTGCGCCAGTGGGCGGCAGACCAGGAACACGGTCGAATTGGCAGCCGATTTGTCCTTGATGTGCAGGCTGCCTTCGGCCTCGGTATTGATCGGCCACGAGGCAGTGATCGCGAAACCCGCTTCCATCAGTCCCTTGGTCAGGGCATCCCAGGCGCCCGTCGCCTTGTGGGTGAACATCAGCGTCATGATGCCGTCCGGCTTCAGTACCCGGCGCATCTCGGTGAAGATGGCCGCCATGCGCTGCTGGTAGTCGCGTCCGGCCAAAGCCTTGGCGCCCTTTTCGCCCTTGAACTTGGCCGGGTTGGCGACCGCTTCGTTTTCCTTGTCGGTCAGCGCGCGGCGGAACAATTCCGGGTAGATGTAACCGGCGGTGCGTTTGAG
The DNA here is from genome assembly GCF_000024165.1 of Candidatus Accumulibacter phosphatis. Lineage (NCBI taxonomy): Bacteria > Pseudomonadati > Pseudomonadota > Betaproteobacteria > Candidatus Accumulibacter > Candidatus Accumulibacter phosphatis. Next base: position 23,515 of record NC_013193.1, read on the forward strand.
CCAGACGTAGAAGAAATCCGACAGCTCGGCATACATCACGTTGTCGTAGTACGGCGGGTCCATCACCACCGCGTCGATGCTGGCATCGGCGATATGGTCGAGACTGTCGCCGGATTTGCAGGTGAGGGTGACGGGAGGAGGGGTGAAAGCCGGTGCGCCGTCAAAGTTGAACTTGCTTTGAGGACTCGCCGTGGCGCCGGCATCGGGACGAGTGAGCGCGACCAGCTCACCGATGCATTTTGCCGTTTGCTCGATCGCCCAGTCATAGCCGAGGCCTTCAATTAGGGGGGGCATCTCCGCATAGGACCATTTGAAAGCAAAGTCGTGACGATCGAAAGTGTTGACCATCACCTCGCGATTGACGTGCCAACGGGACATGCGCGAGTTGTAGTCGCGAAGCTTGTCGAGTGAGAAAGAGAGATAGCAGAACGCCGCCGCCGTGCATTCGTTCCACCGACCAAATGACTTTTCCTCAACAATCAGTTCCCGGAACACTTCGACGGCAGTGCAGTGGCCAAGGAGTTGCCGCGGCGAGAACAGGTCACGCCACAGTGGCATACCGTACTGTATCGGACGGTCATCGTTAATGTCTTCCGGCACTCTTTCGGTAGGAACCATGTCCAGAGCCTCCCAGTCGGGGAGCTTCTCTGTCAAGGCATCGGCTACTGCCTCCGAGACATCGTCTTCCGGACGAGGCGCACGGTAACCCCGTACCCACTTTTCCTTGGGCTTGCCAGCTTTCGTGTGGCCGGTGATCAGCTTTTTCTTGAAGACCACGGTGTAAAGCTGTTGACCCATTCGCCCCGCCTGAGCTTCGGCTTTGATATGGTCGCCAGCGATCAATCGCCCGCAGTCGTCAAAAGGGCAGGTGGCGTCACCACCGGAGACTGTGCTTGTCGAATGCTCCTTGGCGGTGCTGACGATTTCGAAGTGCAGATGTCTGGTCTTGTCTCCAGGTCCCTTGCCCTTGTCCGGCAGCAGGCGGACCCCCGTACCATCCGGGGCGAGTCGCCAGTTGGGCGAGAGCGGGACAAGACCCTCGCAATGAGGACAGCGGATCGTTCGCGCCCAGATGAAATTGGTCGGGATCGCGTTTTCCGCAGGTTCGGGCGGGAAAAACGGCAACAAGCGCTTCTCCCGCCTCTCGATGTACTCAGATGCAATACGCTCGAACTGGCGCAGCACTGCAAGCCCGTGCTTGAGCGGCAACTCAATTGTGGCGCGTTCAATCAGGGCTGCGACCGGATTGAGGTCGTTACCGAAAGTGTCAAACCCAAGACGCGCTGACTCAAAAGGGATCGCCCCGCCTCCCGCGGTTGGATCAAGGACTGCAATCTGGTCGAGTCCCAATCGACCGTATCCCGTTCGAGCCCAACTCCTGTCTGCGTCGCTCGGAGCATAGGTAAATGCACGGGAGTAGCTGTAGGCCTGGCCTTCGAATCGCTCACCTTTGCGGCGGGCAGCATCAATACGACGGCGTGAAGCTGCCGCGTCGCCATGTATTCCCAACATATGCAGGAACTTGCCATGGTCCGCATCCACCGGCAGCAGTGATGCGAGGACGGCCGCCCGAGAAGCCACCAAGGGTCGACGTGCCCACCACACGTGCAGACGGTTGGGTGCGGGAAATGGCGTCATCGGCGTCCGCTCGCGCAGACTTTCGATGCCAAGCGCGGCAATTGGTAACCAGGTTTCAATCAGACGGCGGGTCATCGCACACCCGCTTCGGAAATCAGCGCACCAAGCCCTCGCTGTGCCTCGCAAACCAGCTCAAACCGCCTGTCGAGTGCTGTCATTTGCTCATCCCTGTTCATTATGTGTCCGACCAATGTAGGTGTAGCACGAGCCACGGCCATGGCCCTGCATCCTGACGCCTTCGGCTTCGAGTTCGTGAATCAGACGGTTGACCTGCTGCCGGTCGTAGGCGGTGACTTCGCGGATACCGGCGTTCGTCAGTCCGGGTTCGCCGCGGCGAGCGCGCTGCTTGAGCATGTTGAGCACCCGCGTCTTGGCGACATCCCAGTCGATGCGCTGGTCTCGCTCGGCGTGACCGAGCCCTTCGAGCCGGCGATGCAGGGCGGGCTTCATGCGCCACCAGCTACCGCGGCCGGCACCGCCTCGTTCGAGGTAGTCGAAGATCTGCACCATCTCGTCGAGGATGTCGCGCATTTCCGCATCACGGCGCTGGCACAGCTCGGCAGCGGTTGACGTGTCGATCTCGGGATGCGAGAGCAGGTAGCGCAGCACCAGCAAGTGGTCGACGTCGAGGGTGCGGCCGGTCTTGCCTTCCTCGGCAATGAATTCGCGAAATGGGCGGGCGGTTTCCTGCCGTTTGAAAACCACGCGAACCGCACTTTCCTCGTCGATGATCAGCGGCGGTTCCTTGCCCTCGACCAGCATCGCCTCGAACATCCGCCCGATGCCGAGGTTGCTGCGATTGACCAGGCGCAGCCGGGCGAGCGCCTGCACGAGCTGCAGGTTCCGGGCCAGCGGCGGGTGGTGCAGGATGTTGGCTGAGGTGATGCCGCCGACCAGTCCGCCAGGGTTGGTGATTTCGAGCCGGCGGGGGTATTGCTTGACCAGCACCGGGCTCGCCAGACGCAGGTCAAGGTGGGTCAATGCGTTGAGCAGCGCTTCGCGCAGCGCGATGGTCGGATAGGCGCGGTATTCGAAGTGATAAAGCCCGTGTTCGATGGTGCTGATCGGGTTGTCGGCGTTGATGCGCGCTTCGATCGCCGCCAGCGCGAGCGGCAGCGCCAGGGCATTTTCGTCGCGACCGTCGGCGCGGTTGTCGTAGGCGGTGGCGCTCTTCATGCGCTCGTGCGTCCAGCCAAAGTTCGGCAGGTGACGGCCAATGGCTTCGGCCTGACCGGCAATCAGCAAGCCCGCCCGCGTGAGCTGGCCATCGCGCAGCACGCCAATGGCACCCAGCAGGTCGAGGTCACTTTTGCGCAGCAGGTCGGTCGGCGCCTGCTCCTGTCGCGCCTGGTCACGCAGGCGCTCCATCGCGGCGGCCGAAATCAGCGACTGGGCCGGCTCGGGGACGATCGCCGCGGTGAAGTCGGCGTCGCCCCGTTCGACCATCAGCTTTTCGCGCAGGTCGCCGGTCAGCGGTACGCAGGCGTTGCCTTTGCGTACCGTCCCCGCGCCAGCCGTGTTGGTGTAGGGCGACAGGCCGCCGTGCACCTGCATGACCAGCAAACGCCCGCTGCCTTCCAGCACGTGCAGTTCGTGAATATCGGGCGTCAGCTTCGGCGCGGTGCGCTCGTAGATGTCGCGTTTCAGTTGGTGAATCTCTGTCTCTGGCGGCACGCCGAGGATCGCTTTGGCCCGCCCGACGACACGGTCGCGCACCCCGAGCACGACGCTTCCGCCACCGCCGTTGGCCATGCAGATCGCGATATCGACAGCCAGCTTGATCGCCTGCCTGGGTTCGGCCGGCCACTCCTTGAAGTCAAGGTCCTGGGTTTCCAGGGCATCGGCTTCGACTTCGTCCAGGCGATCGAGCAGGCTGCGGATCTCGGTCAGTTCGCGCATCCGTCAGGGCTTCGGCTCGATGAGCAGGAAGCGCAGCGCCATCAGTACACGCCGCGGGTGCTTGCGGTGCATGGCCATGCCGAGCCAGTAGCCAGCTTCTTCCTTGCTCATCGCTTCGATGCCTTCGGCGACCGCAGCGATATGCTCGCGGTTGCGCATCGGCGCCAGGGCGCGAAACAGCAGCCCGAGACTGATCGCCATTTCTTCATCGACCGCTAGCCTGAGCGCATCGAAGGCGGGCAGGTTGCTCAGGTCGATGCGCAACTGTTTCAGGCGCCGCAACAGACGGTGCTCGATCAGCGACAGGTTGCGACCGCGCAGCCCGGCAATGTAGGTCGGCTGCCGAATGTGCGGCGTCGCGCCGGCAGGGAGTTGCCAGATTTCGACCTCGATATCCGAGCCAGCGAGCCGGCGCGCGCGCATCTCGTACTGGGGCAAGGCAGAAGCGTGCTTTGCGGCACTCAGGTGGGTCACTTTGCTCATTGGCGATCCTGGTTGATCCTTCTCAATCCTGCTCTGCGGCCGTGGCCAGCACGTGTGCCGAGGGCGAAACCAGTCGTGTCAGCCGCTGAATCAGGCCTTCGGCCGAAGGCCCCTGAACGGCCAGCGGCGGCTCGAAGCGGAGCGAAAAGGAAACAGCGGCGTCGCTGTCGCTGGCTGCGCGGAACTGCGGTTCGAGGTAGTCCTTGAGAGCAATCGCATCTTCGATGTCGCCCTTGAAGCTGAGTTCAGCGCTGGAACCGCTGGCGGTTTCGAAAGAAGCGGTCATCTCGACCCGCTTGCTGGCGTTCGGAATCGACTTGACCAGCGGCATCAGTTTCAACGCGTCCGATTTGTCGAATGGTCGAATGGTCAGCGTCGCCAGGCTGCGGATGCCATTGAGCCGCGCTTGTTCCAGAAGACGGGTGAGCGCTGCCTTGAGAACGTCCTCTGCCTCAAGTAGCGGGGGGGACTTCGCCTTGGGCATCGTTCGGTCGCTGGTCGCAGCGTAATCTACCGGGCGCTGATCCGCCTGGTCATTCGTCGGGCGAGCGCCTGAGTCGGTCTTGCTGGTTTCGCTCTTTGGCTCCTGTCGCGGCCAGATGCCGTGCTCCTGGGCATACGAAGTCGTATAAATGAACGACTGCTCGTCGACCTTGATTTCGGCATGCGGGTCCCCCTTGCCACGCAGGAGGTCGCCTGACTGGTAGACGTAGTCATCCTGCTCAATACCCAGACGAATGCCTTTGATGAACACCTCGTCACCGACGAGCATCGGCAGGGACGGGTCCTGGCGGAATTCGGTGCGCAGAGCGGCGGTGGTGATCTGGCCTTTCTTGAGGGGAGTGCGGTCACGCACGTAGACCGGCGAGTCTGGTTTGTCGGTCGGCAGGCGCAGTTTGCCGGCGTTCTGGAGCTGGGTGACGACCTGGCGTTGGCCATCACCCGGCCGATCCGAGGCGGTTTGAATGTCAACCACGGTGTGCGCGAGGTCGCAGTTGGCCCCGTCGAGTCGATTGCGGGATGGGTAGAAGATGTGTCGGAAACACTGCTGCACGGCGAGTGCGAGTTCCTGCTTGGAGCGTTCGTGCAGTTCCTGCAGCTTGGCCACCTGATAGTCCGCCAGGTCCTTGAGCTTGCCGGGTTGCCGCAGCGACTCCAGCGCGATGTTGCGCAGCATCTTGGCCTTCATGTTGGGCACCCCGGCAGCGTCTGCCAGCAGGAAGACGATATTGTTCCGGTTGTGGCGCCAGTCGCTTCCACCCCCCTTGTGCAGAAAGACTTTCTCGACCAGGTTGTCGACGGTGACCGCGTCGCTGAAGACCTGGGTGGCTTCGTAGCCGAGCATCACCAGGTAGGGGCGTCCGCTGCCATCGTCATCGGGAACGTCGTGAGGGCCGGAAGCGAAGGGGATGAGATTGAGATTGGGACCGGCGAAGAGATCGCGGATGAAGCTGTTCAGGCGGGTGCGCGCCTCGTCGCGGTCGGTGTTGGTTTCTTCGCGCCGAATGATCTGGGTGAGATTGGCCTCGGCCAGAAAACGTAGCGGCGCACCGGGTTTGTCGTCGAGATACGCCGAGTCGGTCGCGAAGCGTTTGCGTGCGTCGTCAATGAATGCGACATCCGTTCCCGGGCTCAGGATGGCGTAGCGCAGTTCCTCGGCGTTGAGTCCGCGCAAGGTCTCGTTGAACGCCAGGGTGTGCATGAAGGCGCAGCGGGCGACGTACGATCCATACTTCGGAAGGCCCCTGAACGGCCCTGCGTCGAGTTGTTCAGCCAAGGCCGGCGTGGTTTCGACGGCGGCAATCTCGGTCTTGATGGCCGGCACGTAGATGTCCTGCTTGAGGCGGGTGACGAGTTCGAGGCGTATCGGCTCGAACCCGAGGTCGATGTGATGCGTGTGAATCGCGTAGGCGTCGGCGGGGTGCGTCTGCCAGACGCGTGCAACCGTACGCGCGAGCAGACGCAGCATGCCGCGCACGCGCTGGAAGTTGCCCAGGGTGCCGGTTTTCTGCGTCAGCACATTCACCAGTTCAGGGTGCAGCGGATAGCCGGCAGCAAACTCGTCCAGGCGCCGGTCCTCGGCCGGGGCCGGCGGAAGCAGCTCCCGGTTGGCGTCCCACAGTGACTTGTACGCGGAGATGACCAACCGTGCCTTGTCGCGGTCGATGCGGGTGAACAGCCGTCGGCAGATGACCTTGACGGTCTCGTCGTCCTCGGTGGGGTCGATCACCGTCGCCTTGCGGGCGGCGACGCTTTCGGCCTCGGCGAAGAAGGCAGCGATGTCCTGGGTTTCGCGGCTGTAGGCGTCCGAGGCTTTGCCGTCACGGCCGACCGCGAGCGTGAAAACCAGCGCTGCATAGGGCGAGCTTTCCACCGCCTTCATCAGCGAAGTCATGAACGCCAGGAGCTGTTCGCCTGCTCGCTGAGCATTCCGACCGGCCACCTTGCGCAAGTAAGGGGCGATTTCGTCGATGAGGATCACCGCCGGCTCGCTGCCGATCAGTTCGCGCAAGGTGTCGGCACCCGGCGCGATTCCTTCGCGGTCGCTCGCTTCGACGAGGCGATAACCGGCCTCACCACGCAGCGCATACGCCAGTTCGCCCCAGGGTGTGTAGGCGCGCAGGGTGTCGCCAATTCGGTGCCCGTTGGCCGGATCGGCATTTTCGCCATCAAAGGCGGCAATGCGCACCGGTGCCGAGGGGCGCAGGGAGGCATCGAGAAACTCGTCGGCGTTCGCCACCTCGGAGAGGCTGCGCATGGCGTGGGCGAGCGCAATCAGGGCATGCGTCTTGCCGCCGCCAAACTGGGTGTCAAGACGAAAGATGGCGCCAATCTGGTCGGAATGGCCACTGACCCGCAGCGCAACCAGCTTGAGGACGTTCTTGATGCCTTTGGTCGGGTAGGTGTTGGCAAAGAACAGCTCCGGGCGCTTGTATTCGTCGGGAGCGTCTCCCCGCAACACCTGCGAGAGGTCCGCAGCAAAGTCGCTTTCACGCAACGCACCTTGCAGAACATCAGGTCGCGGCTCACAGATGGAGAACAGATTGTCGGTCATGGCGTGCCTGATTGTCTGTAGGTGCGTAAATGTATCAAGAAAATGTATTTGATGACATTCCCACCTGACGGGTTCGCCCAAACCACCAAAGACTCCCTCAACTCGCACGATGCGCAATCGCTTCAAGAATTCTTAAAGCAGTCCGACGCCAGCCCGGTGTCGCTGGTAGGGTGGTGGTGGTCGCGGCGGCTGAAGTCATACGGGATCACCCGCGTATCCTGGCCGTAAGGAAAGCAGGTTATGGGCAGATTAGGCGAGTAACATACAAGAAGTTGCCCCGCGGAATTCTCGGCGACTGGGGCGTCCCTTGAAGGACTCGCCGCGGAGGCTTCTGTACACAGCGATAACGCGAGCTTTCGGGGCATCTGACTGCGGTAAGCTGGAGGGAGTACTGTGGGCCGCGGATTTGTTTAGCGCACAGGCTGACAAACCGGTTGATGAGCAAACTCGAGAATCAAAGAAGTTCAATCTGATGGCAACGCTTACGTGGCTCGACCTCACCTCCCGCGACCGCGACAAGATGCGCGGCGTGCTCGACCTGTTCAGTGAGCAGGGGACGGTCGACGAAATGGGGCTCGGGAGCCTACGCGATGCGCTGTCGGACGCGCTGTTTCCGGGCACCTCATCAATCCAGACGCGGCTTCGATACGCGCTGTTCGTCCCGTGGCTCTACCAGCGGCTGGAAGCCAGACCCGTAGACGATGTCCGCACGGCGGCACATGAGGCCGAGACCGGATTGATCGAGCCTCTCGCGACCAGCGACGACACCTTCGGCGTGATCGGGATCTCCGCACGCAAGACGCTTTCCCGCCTGCCCAGCTCGGTCTATTGGGCAAGTTTGAATCGCTGGGGTATCTTCGTGCCTGGACAGAGCCAGTCCTGGTACCACACCCACTTTGCCGGGCTCGCCCGTCGCAAGAGCGAGGTGCTTCGCGCTGACGATCCCGGTGTGGTGTGGACGCGGGAGCCGACGTGGCATCCGCGGCTACCCACGGCGCCCGCTGACTTTCCGGGATGTGCCTCATTTCGACTGACGAAGGAAGAAGCGACATTTCTACAGGGACGATTCGAGGAGCGATGTACGGGCACGTTGTTGGCCTGGCTCGCACGCGCAGGGTCGTCCACGCCCGCAGCACAGTTCTGGGACGACCCCGGCACCTGTTCGGCGCCTTCGGCGGTACGCCGCATCGTCGAGTTGGCGCGACGCTTCTCGCTACACGTGGAAGGGGCGCCGCTCCTGTACAACCTGCTACTGGCCGAGCGGCGCAACGGCGGTGGCGACGATGCCCGGGTCGACGCGTATCGGTCCGAGTTGGCCCGATGGGCAGCCGAGGAATCCGCCGAGGCAGCGTACGAATCGCCCCCGCTCTGGGCCTTCCTCGCTGAACGAGGGGCCAGTCTTTCCGACCCCCAGCGCCGTTTCGTCGAGGCTTGGTCGGACCGGATCAGCTCCAGTGGTGCATCTGCTGTCCCCGACGACCCGTTCCTTCGCAACCTCATCGAGCAGCGCGAGCTCAAGCTCAAAGGACGACGCGCCCGCTTGGCCAACGCCAACCGGTTGCTCGACTGGAGCGGCAGCGTGGGCGTCGGTCGAATGGGCTTTCGCTGGTTTCGTGTCCGCCAACTTCTCACGGACCTTCATGGCGGCCTGAAGTCCTGATGCTCGCACCGGATGCTCGTACCGTCGCGGTCGACCTCCTCCGGCCACCCCCCGAGCACACTCTCGATCGCGTGGTGCTGACCACCTACAGCCTCGACCTCGAAACCTTGCTCGCGCTTCCGTTCGCCGTGCTCACGCATAGCGACGGCGGTTTGGAGGAAATGCTCGCCGACCCCCTCACCCTGCTCACGGCACTTCGACAATCCGGAGAGAAGGTTCAAGTATTCGTGGACGAAGGCGCCATCGCCATCCCGGCGGGTGCCCGGCCGCTCTACGCCATGCTGGAGGCGAGCGTCCATCCCGTTCGCGCACCGCACGGCGGCGCGTTTCATCCGAAGGTGTGGGTCGCCCGGTTTCTGGGCCCGGCCGGGGCTCCCGTCCTCCGTGTCGCCGTGCTGTCGAGGAACCTTACATTTGACCGATGTTGGGACATCGCCCTCGCGACGGACGGATCGCCCCGCGGAAAGCAGATGTCTGCCGCGAGTCGTGGCCTCGGCGAGTTGCTCCGCTCGCTGCCGCGCGTTTCGACCCAGGGCGTATCTGAACAGTTGACCGCCGACCTTCTGGCGCTGGCGGACGAAGCAGAACGAACCAATTTTGCGAGTCCGGCCGGTTTCAACGGCGCAGTTCACTTTCACCCGCTAGGACTCGGGCCCCATCGTCGCAAGCCATGGCAGCCACGCGACGATGGCGGCAGACTCCTCGCCATCGCTCCGTTTGCCAACAAAACCGCTCTCGACGTCCTCACTGCTATCACCGCTGCGGATCGGACGCTGGTCAGTCGTCAGGAGACTCTTGACGACCTGCCGAACGGCGCGTTGGATGCGTGGCAGTCTGTCCTCGTCCTCGCAGACGCTGCTGCGGAAGAGCCCGAAGATGGAACGGGTCCCCGGCCCTCTGGCCTGCACGCCAAGGCGATCGCGATTGAGCATGGCTGGGACGTGACGTGGTTCGTTGGTTCGGCGAACCTCACCTCCGCCGCGTTCACCGGGACAAACGTGGAGATGATGGTCTCGCTGACCGGCAAAAAGAGCCGCCGAGAAGCTGGCGGTATCGACAGGTTCATGGAAGATGGCTTTATGGCTATTTGCAAGCCGTACGTGCCCGGCAAGCCGTTGCTCGACGAACTGGCGAAGGACGCTCATGCGTCACTGGAGGTAACGCGAAAGGCCCTGGCTGCAGCACCTCTTCGCGTGGTGTGTGCCGCCGGCAGTCAGGACAGCTGGACGTGGACGGTGGTGGGCGACTTCGTGCCACCGCCCGGCATCGAAGTCGAGACCTGGCCCATCACCTTAGGCGAAGATCAAGCCCGCCAGCTTGTTTCTCCGTCGATATGGATTGTCCCGCTCCCAAGGTTGACCGCGTTTGTCGCATTCAAGATTTCCTGCACGGTAGCGGCGGTGGACGACGTTCGAATCACGCTCAAGCTGCCGACTGAGGGCATGCCGGACGGTCGCGTAGCGCACGTCCTGCGCAGTCTGATCGACAGCCCGGAGCGCTTCCTGCGTTTCCTGCGCGCGTTGCTCGGTGGCTTGGAAGGTCTGACCGAACTGCCGGCGGGCAATGGAAGCGGAACTGGAGGCAGTTGGTGGGCGGAGGGGCTTGGCGGCGAGACCTTGCTCGAAGATCTCGTACGCGCAGCCTCGCGCGATCCGTCACGCCTGACCCCTATCCGAAACCTGATTGCGGACCTCCGCGCCACCGAAGAAGGACGCCTCATCGTGCCCGACGCGCTCTACGAGATCTGGACAGTCGTCGACCAGGCCTTAATCACACAGGAGACCGCATGAACCGCTCCGACATTGAGGTTGTCCTCGCATCGCTCAAGCCTTTTCAGCGCCGAACAGTCGACCATGCATTCGATCGACTGTTCCTGGCCAAGGACAGCACGAGTCGGTTTCTGGTCGCCGACGAGGTTGGACTGGGTAAAACACTTGTTGCCCGGGGACTCATTGCTCGGACGATCGAGCATCTATGGGACACGGCTAAGCGCATTGACATCGTGTATATCTGCAGCAACGGGAGCATCGCGCGGGCGAACCTCCCGAAGCTTCACGTCGGCGCAACGAGTGACCGCTCCTTCGCCCTCGCAACGCGTCTTACGATGCTCGCCACCGAGCTCGCGCCGCGAGCAGGCAAGCCTGGGCTGGCGGCGAGCAAGGTGAACTTCGTCAGCTTCACCCCAGGGACCTCCTTCGACATGGGTAAGGCAACCGGGCAGTCGGAGGAGCGAGTCGTGCTGTTCCGGCTGCTCGAGCCGGTGGTCAAAGCGCGCACCGGCCTGATGAATCTGCTGCAAGCTGGAATCTCAAACCGAGACAACTGGCGCTGGCGGTTAAAAAACTCGGATATCGCGCTCGACCCATCGATCGCCACCAACTTTCGAACGGCTCTGAATGCCGACACTGCGCTGCTGACATCGATCAACGACGTCATCGAACAGTGGTATCACTACCATCGGGACCGCTGGCCACTCGAGGCCCGACAGCCCCGAAACTACGTCATCAGCCAGCTCCGGCAGATGCTGGCGAAGGTCTGTGTGCTCGCGCTGGAGCCCGACCTCGTCATCCTCGACGAATTCCAGCGCTTCAAGAATCTTCTCGAAACACGAGAGGATGTACGTGATGAAGCCGCCATCCTCGCCCAAACGCTGTTCGGCGCTCAAACGCCGGAAGGCCAACCCGTTCGAACGCTCTTGCTGTCGGCCACTCCCTACAAGCTCTACACGGCCGATGCCGAAATCCAGGACGAGGATCACTATGAAGACTTCCTGGCCACAAGCCGATTCCTCATGGGGAATGACGAGGAGCGGGTCACCAGCCTGCAGCGATGCTTGTCAGAGTTCGGGCTTGCGCTGAAGCATGCAGCCTCGGGAAACACCGTAGCCGTCGTGCCGGCGAAGAAGGCGGTCGAGAAGGTGCTTCGCTCGATCATGGCGCGCACTGAGCGTATTTCGGCCAGCGAGGACCGCGACGCGATGGTGGAGGAGCCGTGCGTCAAGATCACAGTGAAAGGCGCAGACGTCAAACAGTACATGGCTGCTGATGCCTTGTTCAAAGCTGTCGGCGATAGGGATCCGATGGTGTTCTGGAAGTCAGCCCCGTATCTGATGCACTTCATGCGAGGCTACACGGTGCATACCCGCATCCAGGAGACGCTCGAGCAATCACCTGAGAGGCTCGCAAAGGTCCTGCGGGAACACGCGGCGGCGTTCCTCGAAGCCGACAAGGTAACGGCATGGCAGGCGATCGACCCGGCGAACGGAAAGCTCCGCGAGATGGTGGAAGACTTTCTCGACGGCGGCCTGTGGCGACTGCTGTGGATGCCTCCTACCTTTCCGTATTGGCCGCTCGCAGGCCCATTCGCCGGGCAGGAGGGCAAGACCAAGGCGCTAGTCTTCTCCTCGTGGAACGTTGTTCCCGACGTGGTCAGTGCGATCCTTAGCTACGAGGCAGAACGGCGAATGGTCGGTTCGCACCTTGCCTCCTACTCGGATCCCGCCAAGCAGCAGGTTCCGCTTCTCCGGCTGACCGCATCGGCGAACGGCGCTCGTTCCCGGCACCGTCTGCTGCTGCTCCTCCTTCCATGCCTTTCATTGGCCGACCAGGCGCATCCGCTCACCGCGCCAGCGGGGATCAACCGGCGGGATTGGGTTCGCTCGCGGGTAGAAAGTCTGCTGGCAATCCAACCAAATGCGACGACCGGTGACGTCGACGAGCGCTGGGAGTGGGCGGCGCCGATGCTACTCGATCCCGGCCTCCGCTCGTTCATAGAGGAATTACGCGCTGAGAACAGTCCCGATCGACCGAACCCGGAGCAGTTTCCCTCGTACCTCGACGACTTGTTGCAACTCGACCTCACGACACTGGGCCGCCGGCCCGAGGGGCTTGTCGATCTGCTCTCCGATCTGGCCCTGGCATCCCCGGCTGTGGTGGTTGCGCGCACACTGGCTGGTGCCGGAGTGGACGACGACGTTCGCCGGCGCCTCAGCCTTCGGCTCGGCGAGTCGTTCTGGCGGATGTTCAACCGGCCCACCGTGATCTCGCTCCTACTCCAGCTTGCGCAAGAAGCGCCGGACCTCACACACAACGAGGGCGTGTATTGGCGTCTGGTGCTGCGGTATTGCCGCGACGGGAACCTCCAGGCAGTGGTTGACGAAGCGTGGCATCTGGAGCGTGAACAGCACACATGGGCAGTCGACCAGACAGCCGAAACTACTGCAGAGAAGGTCATCGCGCAGCTCATCAAGGTCGTTGAGCCAACCCCCTCGCGTGTTCACACTTCGTTCTGGTCCGTGGATGCGGACACTGGCAACATTCTCTCCACCGAAATTCGAGTGAGAACAGACTTCGCCCTGCGCTTCGGCGATGTGAGGACAGAGGAAGGCAAGGTCACGCAGGATACCGTCCGCGCGGAGTTCAACAGCCCCTTCCGACCATTCGTGCTAGCGAGCACCTCGGTCGGGCAGGAGGGGCTCGACTTCCACCCCTGGTGCCATCGCTTGGTTCACTGGAACCTCCCAGGAAATCCAGTGGATCTCGAACAGCGGGAAGGGCGGGTGCACCGATACAAGGGCCATGCTGTACGAAAAAACGTGGCGCTTTCACACGCTACGGAGACGCTTGCCGTCTGGAAACCTGGTGAGGACCTGTGGCAAATTGCCTTCCAATTCGCGAACGACAAAGCGCGCGCAACAGGGGAAAGTGACCTAGTACCGAACTGGATCGCCCCAGGGCCGGTGAGGGTGCAACGGCACGTACCCATGCTTCCGTACACGCAAGAAGTCGAAGCCTTCAAGCGTCTGAAGCGACAACTTGCAGCCTACCGTGTGGTGTTCGGGCAACCGCGGCAGGACGAGCTGCTCACGCTGCTGGACCAAGCGCAGTTGGATGTCAAGCAGCTACGTGAGTGGGCGGTGGATCTGTCGCCATGAAAAGAGTCTGGCCGATGCCAGCGAGTCCAGGGCGAAGATCAACCGGGAGGTGTTGTGAGAAATACAGATGATCAGCAATATTGTTCAGAAAAATGATCTTTCTCCAGTGCGGGTTTGGTAGGAAAAGAAGTCTGTTCAGGAACCAGGGCCCAGTCTGTTCAATGGGTCTTTTCCTCATGTCAGTGGCGGTTGTGGGTCTGCGCGAAGTGCAGACGGTGGGTGGGATGGTTGCTCATGTTTCTGGTTCCTTTCCAGTTCGCGCGCAGGCCGGGGAGTCAGCCGTTCGTGCTTGATCGGTACCGCCAGGGGGCTTAGGACACCGAAAGCCCGTGGGGGCTCCTTCCCGGCCCGAAAAGGAAGCACTGGGCAAGCCATTGCCGCACCCGGTCAGCTCGTCAAAGCGGAGCGTTTAGCGCGGCCAGTCGCGCCCGGCCCGCAGTCCGGCACGGGCTGCGGGTTTACCGCAGACTGTTGGGTAAGAATAGAAAAATGTATATGGAAAGAACCTGAAGCAACCAAAATATAAATTAGCGTATACAAAGAGCCAAATAAGATACAAGTTAAACGGATTGTGTAAGATATGAAATTAGCTAACTATGTCGCGCATAGTGTTTGAATTTTTTGTACATAGAATTAAATTCTGTGAAAAACTATGCGGTGCGCAGCATTTGCGCGACGCGGCGGATGTGCTGTAAAATGCGATGCAAAGGGGCCAATGATGAGCAACGACGTTCTTGACAAGGTTGGAAAACGGCTTGGCGACCTGAGCGACCTGCCGGAAGCACTGCGCAAGCAGATAAACACTGGCAAGATGGGCGACATTGAGGAAAAAATCCTCAAGACGATGAGACAACGCTACGACGGAATCGCGACGATTGACGAAATATTGGTCGGTCTGTTCAGGGACTTCCAGTACGTGACGGAAGACAGACGGACATTGGCAGGCAAGCTGTACCGGATGACCAGAGCTGGGCATCTTGAAGGCGTACCGAAACGCAAAGGCGTTTGGAAAGTGAAGGAATAGAGCGAATTCGCGCCACCAAGGCGCAAAAAACAAAAAGCCAGTCGCGGGAACGACTGACTTCTTGTAGGGGCCGGAACCCCGCTTGGACTGCTTCTTAGCGTGGATAGTCTACGCGGTCTCCCCTTCTTTCGTCAATGGCCAGTAGCCGGGCTGGCCTTCGTGTAGAAAGAAATCGACTATGACATCCCGTCATGAAGTGAAGTGCATCAACAAGACTGACCGTTACAACGCCCATGAGCGCATCCGCGCAATAGGCGGCGTCAATCCCAACGGGACGAACTGGAAGCTCACGCAGGAGGAAGCCATTCGAGGCATTGAGGCCGGGAAGTGGAGCTTCTACGTGGCTGTTCGGGGACATATCGTCAATGTCATCGTAGCGGTCAGCCGGTTCGGAAACAAGTATCTGAAGACGGAAGCGGACGGTGAACAGCCGAACAATCTGCTTTCGCTGTACGAGTGCGTTTCCTGATTTCCGGGAAGCTGGTGAAGAAGGGGCTGCCTTCGGGTAGCCCCTTTTTTTGAACTTGATAGCAACGGGCAGGGACGAGCAAGCCCACGCCGGTTCCACCGGCGCGGGCGCTGCCTGGCCAGTGTTCACCGGGCAGAAGGCAGGTAGTCACGCTACCCAGATGGTCTTGTCGCCTTATGCGTATTCCACGGCAAACTGAACACCGATTCCAGGGCAAACTGGACAGTCATAATAGTCGCCGCTCAGTTCGCCGGCTTTTCCGTCGGAGACTCCTCTGGTGCTCGTTGGGCGAGTTCGTGCTCCAGGATCCGTATGCGCCCCTGCAAGCCATCGATTTTCCCGGCCGCTTCCTCTGACGCCCGCTGCCAGCGGCCGGACTCTTCCGCCGCCGCTTCGGCCTTGCCGCGCCAGAACGCCGCTTCGCTTTCTGCCCGGCCGGCTCGCGCCTGGAAACTCTCGGCGAAGGATTTGGCCTCCTGCAGTTGTTCCTTGAGCACGGCTTCATTCGCCTTTGCGGCTTGCCGGATCTCATCGGTCTGGCGCATCAGGTACTGACGTTCGCCGGCGGCAATTTCCCGCTCGCGCTCGACCGATTCGTGCGCCCGCTGCCGTTCGGCGTTCACCGCTTGCTCGTGTCGGTCACGTTCGGCGAGAAGTTCCGCCTCGTGATTACGTCGCTCACTCTCCAGGGTGTTGGCAAGCCGGGCGCCATCTTCGCGCATCTGGCCGATCTGCTCGTCACGGGCCCGAAGGAGGGTGGTGGTATCGGACAGGCGTTGCCGCAAGTCTTCGATCTCGGCCTGGCTTCCCTGGAGTCTCGCCTGAAGGGCTTGCCGCTCTCCCTGCAAGGAAAGGGCTTCGCGCTCGAACTCGGCAGCGCGTTCCTGGGCTTGCGTCACCGCTGCAGCCATGTCGACGCGAGCCTGGCCGAGTCTGCTTCGTTCATCGGCGTACGCGGCATCGGACTTTTCCAGCGCCAGGTGCCAGACGACGGTGAGGACCTTGTCGCTCTCAGTGATCAACTCTTCCGGGAGATCGGGGTTGGTACGGCCGGCCATGAAACGGTTGGCCATCTCCTTGCGCCAGTCGGCGATCATCCCCTGGACGACCTTGGCGCCACCCTTGCGGCCAATCAGCTCGTAGACCGATTCGAACGAGGGACTCTTGCCTTCGAGAAAGAGACTGGAGCAGGCCTCGGCGACCCGCTCGTACTCGACTGCGCTAGTGCGTGCCACTGGGGATCTCGGCAAACTGCCGGGCGTTGGCCTGTAGCGCCCCGGCGATCTCGCCAGCACGCTCCGGGGCATTCTCGGCAACGCGACGGTACAGATCGCACAGCAAGCCACTGAGGTCGTGAATTTCCTGCTCGATGATCTGTGCTTGCGGCGTATCCATATCCCGTCTCCTTGAATAGCAGTGCCCAACGCTCGGGCAGCGGTACTTGCCCGGTTCCTCACCGAGGATAGTCTGACGGAAGTATAGCGTCAAATAAAAGACGTATAGCGGTTTAAACAGGACGTTTTATTCCTTGGTGGCGATCTGCCCCAACTCATCTCCTGTTGCCGAATCCCGCGCGGCGCGCCGAATGTGCAGTACTTCGACATCGACACGCACGCGGTAGAACACCAGGAACGCGCCTTTCGCGACAACCAAGCGGCGAATGCCTGGCGCGAGTTCATACGATGGAGCAATGTCTGGATTGTCCTTGAGCGACAGCACTGGCGTCTTGATCCGTGCCACCATCTTGCGCGCCAGCACATCACCGCCAACGTCCCGATAGTATTGCCCAAGCGCCACCAAGTCGTTCTTGGCCTGGTCGAGCAACCTAACCCGCATGAGCCGCTACCAATTCGTCAAAGACGTCCTCAGCTTCATGCCAGATGGCCCCTTGCGCGTCGGCCATCGCTATCCGTTCGTCGAGGACGCGCTTGAGCTCAGCAGCTTCGTGCGCGGCTTTCAGCTTCACCGACTTGTCTGGCCGGGGCGGATGCAAGGAATCGGCCTGCTCTGGTCGCCAAGCTTCGGTATCGACAGCCGCCTTTTTGATGCCCATCTCGCTCAGCAGGGCCAGCGCCTTGCGCGGATCACCGAACAGGCGCGGCAATTTCCTGCGCGTATCGACCAGCACCGCATCGCCGCGCTGAGTTTCTGCCTGGATGGCGAAGGCCGCGCCCTGTGCCTTGAGGACAACTGACAGGATTCCGCCGGATTCAACCGTGGCGCGGAACTGCTCTAGTGTCATATTTTGCATAAGTGATCTCATCGTATAACAGCCTGATTGTAGTATGCGCTCTAACGCTTCACAAACAATAATTGTTTGTATCGCTCGGTTCGACAAATACCTGATAGGCGTGGTCGCTTTCTTGCCCTTCGTGCGTTGGCACCTGTTCGCTGCCGCGGCACGCTTGCGGAGGCAACCCGGCGATGTTGAAGATACCATTGGGTAACGGACGTTCACCGTTGCACACCGGACGTAATATTGCTATGTTTAGTCATTATTTCTATAATGACTACGTCAGACGGCATCCACCAGCGGTTGGCCAAAATCGCCTGCAGCGAGGCCGGCGGCGCCGTGGAACAACTTCCAGGAACTGTCTGGAACCGTCTATAAAACAGATAGATAGGTGTGGCGCTGAATTTCGGTCAAATGTTCCACGGGCCGGTTTGTTTCACGAAGAGGAGGTTGTGCGTGCAGGAGTCTGCAAAGCCCTGGGTACTGGCACTCGATCAGCCCTTTATGGAGGGCATTGCCAACTGGCCCGATGGGCGCTTCGAATACCGCTACTTCGGGGGCCACCACATGCTGCAACTGTGCCTGGGCAAACTGAGCGAGCGGGACATCGCTGCTTTCGTCCGGGGTCAGGTGCATGTCGGCTTCTACCTCCGACAGGCGGTGTTGTTCATCCTGTTCAAGATCGAGCATCTGATGGACTGGTCCGACCAGGCTTTCACCCTCCATCTGGTGACACCGGAAGACCGTGAACTCCTGCCGCACGTCCCGGGTACCCACCAGGCTCTGTCGCTGGTCCTCGTCGAAGCCGAAAGCGGACTGGTGAAGGGCATGCGCCTCGTGACCTACTCGAAACACGCTAGCGCCTTGCTGCACCGGATCCTGCAGCAACAACTGGAATCACCGTTCGACGCCGATCGCCATGCCGCTCTGGTCGCTGAGGTTTACCGGCAATATCCACACTCCCGGCTGCTGGCCAAAGCGGCGATCCTGATTGAGAAGGGAGGGGGACAACAGTGACCTTGCCGACCCCCCTGCCCTTCCCCGTCGAGCCTGCCCGGAACCAAGCACTTTCCGGGCCGCGGCTGACGGCAGCCAGTACCGATCATGAAGCGGTCGCCACCTGGCTGGCAAAGTACACGGATAACCGCCACACGCTTGACAGCTATCGCCGGGAGGCCGAGCGGTTGATGCTCTGGGCCACTTGGCACGGCAAGGATCTGCCCGGGCTGATGGTCGAGGACGTGCTGGCCTACAAGGCTTTCCTGAGCGACCCGCAGCCGGTGGATTTGTGGTGCCAGCAGACCGAGCCGCGGACGCTGCCTGACGGTTCGCCGAACCCCTTGTGTCGGCAAGTGCGACGGGTGACGCGCCGGCTGCCCGATGGTTCGGCAAATCCCACCTGGCGTCCTTTCGTCTCGGGATTGTCAGCGTCGGCCGTAAAGCAGACCACGACGATTCTCTTTGGTCTCTTCGAGCACCTGGCAGCCATCGGCTATGTCCACGCCAATCTGTTGCGGGCGGCAGCAAAGCGTACCCGGAAAGGCCAGCGGCAAGGACAGGAACGTTACTTCGACGCGGCAGCCTGGGCGGCGCTGACGGAGTGCATCGAGGCGATGCCCAAGGAGACTGCGCGGGAGGCGGCACACTACCACCGCACCCGGTTCCTTTTTTCCTTCCTCTATCTGACCGGCCTGCGGCGCTTCGAAATGGCCAGGGCACGCACGTCTGATCTTCGTTTCAAACGCGGCCAATGGTGGCTTGAGGTGCTCGGCAAGGGAAGCGTCGAGGGCGTAGTCCCGCTGCCCGCGGACGCTCTGGAAGCGATCAAGTCGTATCGGGAGAGTACCGGCCGCCCTGCCCTGCCCCCCAGCGGCACGGATGAACCGCTGCTGATGGACCTAACCGGCGCTGGCCGTCCGCTCTCCGATCGGGCGATCTACGCGATCGTCAAAGAGGTGTGTCGCCAGGCGGCCAGCAGCGTCGCGGCCGCTCAGCCAGACTTGGCCAGGCAAATTGATTCTGGGTCGACGCACTGGCTGCGGCATACCTCGGCGAGCCACCAGATCGACCGGGGTGTGGATCCCTTCATCGTCCAGCGCAACCTGCGCCACGCGAGCTTCTCAACGACTGAAGGTTACATCCACAAGGACCGCGACCAACAGCATCGGGAAACCGAAAAACACACGATGATCGATGCGCCATCGTGACCACGCTCTCGTGCAGCCTCGGGACATCCGCGTCGTCTCGACCTTATACCCGTTTTCGCTCTCGATAGTCAATTAGAGTTGACTAGTGACAAGTGTAAGTGACTTTATTACACTCTACTTCATGCGCCCTTCAGCATCCCAGAGCCAGCTTCGATTTCCACTCACCCGTTTGCTTGGGAACGGTGGGTCTGTTCGAGTTTTGCGTGCTTTGATTGCCTATGGCGGCCCGCTCAGCGTATCGCAATTGGCGCATGAGTGCTGCTTGTCGCGCCAAGGAACCTACCAGACACTCAATTCTCTGGTAAGCCAGCGACTCGTGCGCGTACTCGGGCAGGCACGTTCCCAACTATTCACGATGGATACCAATCATCCCCTGTCACCCGGATTGAAGGAGCTGTTCGGCCATGAGCAATGCCGATGGGACGAACTTCTTCAGGTGCTGCGCGATACGTTCCAGACCAACAAAGACATTCATGCCGCCTGGTACTACGGCAGTGTGGCACGGGGCGAGGACGAGCCCCATAGCGATCTGGATATCGCGGTTATCGCGCCGGATGGCCGGGTAGACGAGACGGTGGAATCCGTGCGGCAAGCGTTGCGCGAAGTCGAGGACCGGCTGTACATCAGTTGTTCGATTGTAGGCTTGTCGCCATCCGACGTCATGAGGCTGTCCAGCGGCGACGACTGGTGGCAGAACATGGCTCGCGATGCCAAGGTTCTCAAAGGCGTCGGTCCGGAGCCGTATGCCGCGACACTCATCCGCCAGCGTATGAAGGCGTGATGGCGCGCATCAGTACAAGAAAGTCCGTCGATGTCGACTATTGGCGTGGGCGACTTGAAGCGGCTCGCGCCTTTCACAAAGCAGCCGAGGACGCCATCACCCTGGCTGAACCGGGATCCAATGCCAATCCGGCGATCAGTCAAATGGTCCTGGCAGCCATTGCCTACGGCGACTGTTTGACGGCAAGACGAGCCAACGTCATCAACCAGCAAAGCCACGCAGCCGCACCCAAACTGCTGCGCGACGTGCTTGGGGCGACCTTACCGACCGCGCAGGAAAACCGCTATCGCCGCATACTGGGTCACAAGGATGAATCCCAGTACGGCGCACGCAGCGCGTCGGTCATCCACGCCCAGCGTCTCCTGGATGAACTTCAGGAATTTGCGCTCTGGGTCGAAGACCAGTTTTAAGGTAGCAAACCGGCCCACAACTCAGCAAGCCTGAGGCCCCTACCCGCGGACGCACTGGAAGCGATCAAGTCCTATCGGGACAGTACCGGCAGCCCTGCCCTACCCCCCAGCGGCACGGATGAACCGCTGCTGATGGACCTCACCGGCGTCGGCCGTCCGCTCTCTGATCGGGCGATCTACGCGATCGTCAAGAGAGGTATGTCGTCAGGCGGCGAACAGTGTCGCGGCCGATCAACCCTATCTGGCCAGGCAGATTGATTCCGGATCGACGCACTGGCTGAGGCACACCTCGGCGAGCCACCAGATCGACCGCGGCGTCGATCCCTTCATCGTCGAGCGCAACCTGCGGCACGCGAGCTTCTCAACAACCGAAGGCTACATCCACAAGGATCGCGATCAGCAGCATCAGGAAACCGAGAAACACACGCTGACCGATACGTCCTCGTGACCACGCTCTGGTGCAGCCCCGGGACATCTGCGAAACTGCGGCGGTATCACCGATAAGACGTCGTTCAGTGCTTGGTGCACTTGCCTTCGATCACGTCGGTCACTGCGATCCGGCGCGGAGCGCGGACGACGTTCAGGATGTCGGTACGGGAGTCGATGTCGTACGAGACAATGAATCCGACCTCGACGAGCAGAGCGAGGGCCTCACGAAGTTTGTAGCGAAACTTCGCCAGAACGCCAATGCGAGACCCGCACAGCGTCTTGATCGTCTCGACTTTATATCCGATCGGCTTCTCATGCGTGAAGTAGAACTGGTGCAGCCACTTGGCAAGCGGTGGCAACTGCAGACGCTGAGCCCAGTCGATCCTGGTATAGGTATCACGGCCGAAGAGGACAACGATCTCAGGTTCCAGCCAGATGCGCCAGCACTGGGACGTACCCCGTTCCGCGTCGGCATTCCATTCGAACTTGCGCACGAGCGATCCGCCGAATCCCTTCTCCGGATGGCCTGCTGAACCATCGGTCTTGACAAGTACGGTTGTAGAGGAAAGTCGGTTGATGCTGTCTCGAAGACGTTCGTACGAGCCTTTTGACGTTGTCCATTCAAGATCTTTGAGCAGGGCGTAGCCCGAGAACTCGACGACATCCCCCAACGGCTGCTGGCGCGCGAGATGGACGATCTGCAGGAACACATCGCCGTCGTCCTGGCGTAACTCTTCGCCGGTGTAGAAAATCTCGGCCCCGCGAAGGGTCGCTATCTTGCGGCGCTTGAAATTCTCGCGCTCGACACTCCGATTGGCCGACGTAAAGAGCGCGGAGCGGGCAAACGAATTCGGCAGCCCGCGAACGCGCTCCTCCCAAAGCGGAAGCTGGACCACCTCCTGGAAAACGGAAGACACATCCCGGCCGGCGTTCTTTGCCCTGGCGCTTTCCCTCAACCTCTCGGCGACCTTGATCACTTCGGGTACGGGCGACATGCCATCTTCCACGGTTTCATCAACCACGGGAGAGGCCCTGGATTTTGCGGAGCGCCATACCGTCCTCCTCATCGAAAAACTTTACGAAGTTTAACTGTCTTGCAAGCGCCAAACGTCGTCTTATGGGTGGCAAACGTCGGTGTATGAGTGAACACACCCGCAACGCCCTCCCCTGCTCTCACTCGGTAGCGGTGTCTCCCTGCCAAACGACGTTCCAACGGTGATACCGCCGCCTTGCTCCACCGGCAGTCATGTCCTGCCCGCACAACCGGAGGCCATAGCCAAAACCCTTCCAACCCACTATCTCGCGCTTACACCAGGAGAAACGAGCCCAGGCTACGTCGTCCAATGAGTGAACCAAAGCTCGTCTTTTGAGTGTCAGAGCTCGACCTATGGGTGAACAAACGTCGTCGCAACGGTGAACAAACGTCGTCACAAGAGTGAACAAACCTCGTCCGAACGGTGAACAGCTAACCCGCTGCAACCGTTGCCAGTACTGCGATAGCGCATCTTATCCACAGCCAGGTAATCTTCTTTAATCGTCTTTAATACAGCACCCACTGTCACCCAAAACACGACGTTTCCCCGTTCACGCACCAGCCAACCACGCCTCGGTCGTCGAATGGCAGAAAACCCCTGCTTCACTCTTCGAAGAACACGCCATCGGTTCAACAAAGCACACAACACAAACCTTCGTCCTTACCGTGAACCTCAGCAGCAAGCAACACGTTCCAAAAAGCGTCTATAGCAGAACCCTTGCAAACCCTAGCGCCGTAGGCAGATCACGCGCAATAGACGAACGAAGCGTTTTTCACAACCAACACAACCCAAAGCGCTATCACCGATAAGACGAGCTTTCCCACTCAAAGCAACCGCGACAGGAAGACCAATCCTCAGCAAGAAACTTGCTCAAGCATCACCAATCGAGAATCGCTTTTTCAGCTCGTTGATCAGTGCAACGCGATCGGCAGCCGACGACACCACGACGTCCAGCGACACCCGTCCAGAATCCCACTCTTTCAACGCCCCAATCTGTGTTCCGTCCGAAACGTGAATTTTGTATTGTCGGGAAATTTCCTTCCTCTTGCGGCTTTTCGGCGTTTCGATTCTCATCCTGGCTTCGATGATTTCCTTTCGTCCGATCTCGCCCTGTCCAACCTTTTCCGCAAAAACAAGAGCTGTTTTCGTTCCGGCAACTGCTTCAAGCAGAACCAATTCCGACAGACATGACATCGGGAACGTCTCCGGATTCTGTCCGACCAAATCGAGGACTGTTCCCGAGAGCTTCAGGATCGAGAGCGTCCGGTTTACGTTTGCCAGCGATTTTCTGACCACACCGGCGAGGGCAGTTTCATTGGGATACACGTTCCGGTCCAGCATCTCTCGCCAGGCCATCGCATCATCGAGGGCCGACTGGCTATCACGCTCCGAGTTCTCCCGATAGCTGTACTCAAAGAGATCCCGATCCGAGAGGCCATCGTGCACCATCACATCCATCGTTGGCAGGCCGGCTTGCCGAATCGCGGCCAGGCGGTAGTGACCGGCCACCAGCACGTATCTTCCACCATCCCGCATCGTAGCTATTCCAGGCTGCATCTGGCCATTGGCAACGATGCTCTCCGACAGCTCGCCTATTCGCTGCGGTCGATAAATCCTCCGGGCGTTGTACGGGTTGGCGTCGATCAGATCAACCGGGATACGCTCGAAACGCCCGCTCCTCTTGTCCCCTGCCGCAGCGACCTTCGACGACACGACCATCGCCGGATCCCGCGACGGCTGGTGGAACGCCGTGGGCCGTTGATCCAGAACAGCTTCAGCCCGGGAGAACCGGTCGCCAGCCTCTGCAGCCTTACGCGCCTGCCCAGCCATATCAATTTTTCTCATCGCTTACCCTTTCGTTTACCTTCCACCGACTTCGATAAGCCGAGCAGGCCGAGGACTTCGTCAGAAAGCGCCGACATTTCCTTCGCCGCGGTCGACGAACTCGACAGCTGTCCCACACACAAACCAAGCATCTGCGAGTCCAGGTAGGCATTGAGAAGGCTGACGGTCGAACTGAGCAGGGCGACCTCCGGGTCACTTCGAAACTGATCGAGCACGCCAGCGATCGTGTTTCCCCGCCGGACCATCGACGGCAGATGATGGACTCCGCGGATATCCGGGTTCTGCTCCATAGCCTTCCTGGCGAGTACACGGGCTTCCTTCGCCCACATGTCCGCAGCCGTTGGAACGAACGGGATCAGTGCCAAATCGGAAATCTGTAGAGCGGCCCATGGTGCCTCCGAAGCCACCGCCGGGGGCGTATCAATGATGATGAGATCGTAGAGGGGTGCCAAGTCAGCCACCGGGCGAACCATTCCACGCCCAAGCGGCGCGAACGATTCCACCTTTGCCGGAAACCCTGTCGCCTTGAGCCTCAATTGCGGATCGGGCTTAACGGTCGACCACACCAATGCCGTTCCCTGGGAATCCATGTCAACCACCAGCGTCGAATACCCGCGCATGGCGCACGTGCCAGCAAGCTGCATCGCAGTCATTGTCTTGCCACAACCACCCTTCTGATTGAACACCGTAAGAATCTTTGCCATCCACAGCCTCCCGCATTTGCACGCGTGCAAGTTGAACCGACAACACCACGAGCCGAACGCCATCGCACCAACACATCACCTCGTTACGTTGTTGCACCATCATTCCCGCGACTTCCGCCTTGGGCTCAAGATCTACGGGTCCCGCTGGAACTTCCCAGAAATTGTCACCTCACAACGAACTGTAGTTTAACGTACTGTACAAATTGACGGACGAAATATTTGTGAAACGACTAATAAACGCAGAGCGTCCATCTAATCTTTGATAAAACTCCGTAACCCTCCACGGTTAGTCAATGTGCTTGCACGCGTGCAAATGCCACTTTCCGGATTCCGTTTTTCGCTTAAAGCCTACCGCCTCTTGCCTCAGCCTGCGGACATCGGGAAGCGTTGCACGAGCGCGCCGTTCCTTAACACCCATCCCCCTTACACTCCGCAGATACCACAACCCAGCCGCTTTCAAAAGCAGCAGCGCCCCAACCCCTTGTGCCAACACCGAATCTCCTAAACTTGGCGGCCTTTGTCCACCGAAACTGGGGATAACCCCTCGGGGCCGTTGGCAGGTACCGGAGATCATCGAAACAGCTATTTCTGGCCATCCGAAGGCCTAGGGAGCTTGCGCTCATTACCCAACGCAGACGCCTTCCGCTTTTTCCCCCGACGCGCTCGGCCGTTGCTACGTCTGATCTCTCGTTACTGACCAAATTCCTGCTCAATCTCATAACGTGAAGAACCATTCAAATGCCTCGTTACGCCAGGAACAGAAAAGAAGCGAAGTTTTGCCAAAAACTATTCCAACTTTATCTAAACTGTATTGAACGATCTCCCGCTAAGGTACGATCACATCGGAACCCGGTTTTGCCCGCGAACTTTCCCAACAAGTTAACGCGCCGCCGGCCAACTAGCGCCTGCCGGTAGAAAGAACTGGAAGGCGGATAAGCGGCAGCACCGCGGAGTGATGTGCTCGCGTTCGGCTAGAGTAGGCTTTCGGACAAGATCGAAGCTGCAACGAAAACCAGGAGGAAAAGATGACGAACATCATTCAGTTTCCCAAGAGCGATTCTTCTGCTCACGATCTGGCTCCCCTGAAGCTCCAAGCCAGACCGATAGATGGCCCTGGAGGAGGGCGGATTCTCTCCAACCTCGTCAAAGTCGTTTGGGTTGCCACCGTGCTGATGTGGCCAGTGATGAAGTGGGTCTTGTCTTTCGACGTCTTGTTCCAGTTTTTCCGCATGCTTTACCACTGGAGCACGCCAGGGGTGTACGCCACCTGGACGTTCTTCCTCCACTTCTCCGCGTTGGTTCTACTCACCTGTTTCGTATCGCTATACAAGCCAAGAGGGATTTAGCCAGCTCGACCTCTCGCGCACCAATCGCCCCGTGGCTAGGACTCTCCCACTCGCCTCCAACGACTACGTTTTGCGCAACGCAACCGAAAGAGACCTTTAGCCGCTAAAGCGCTTGCTTGCTCATGACGTTTAGCTGAACTACTATTGTTGTCTGGCGGCTGTCGGCGCCTCTTTGCGATATGGGTGCGGACTACGAAATGGACGCATACGTTCCATGAAGAAACGGCTAACCGAACGCCAATTCCAGGAAGCCATCAAAGGGCTGGATGTGGGAGCGCAAACCCTGGAGATCGCGCGCGGTGTCCTGATCGATGGCAAGCCGCAAAAGGAGTTTGCCACGGCGCTCGGCTTGTCCCGCGGCGCGATTTCGCAGGCGGTCAATCGGGTCTGGGCGGCACACGACGAAAGGAATCTCCCGGCGGGCTACGTGCGGGTCTCGGCAATCCTGCCGGAACATCGGGCATTCATCGTAAAAAAATGGGCTGAGGACGCCACGAAAAAGCGGCAACACAAGAAATGAAACAATGAAAACACTGGTTGTCGCGAACCAGAAGGGCGGGGTTGGCAAGACTTCGACCCTCGTTCACCTCGCGTTCGACTTCCTGGAGCGAGGTCTGAAGGTGGTCGTCATCGATCTCGACACCCAGGCCAACGCCTCATACACGCTTCAATCCTTCCGATCCAACCTCGTCGCCAGCGAACTGTTTGCCGCCGTACCATCCAGCGCGTGGCCGCAGACTGCAACCGACTTCACCGATCCCAATACCCAGCGCATGACCCTGATCGGGTCCGACATCGGCTTGGCGAACCTGGAGAAGAAGATGTCCCTGGCCGAGGCCGGCGCGAACTTCCGCGAGGCTATCAAGACCGTAGAAGGGCAGGGCTTCGACGTCTGCCTGATCGACACCGCTCCTTCTCTTGGCGTTACGATGGCCGCCGCTCTGCTCGCGGCCGACTACGTTCTCTCGCCGATCGAACTTGAGGCTTACAGTATCCAGGGCATCAAGCAGATGGTCACGACCATTGCCCATCTTCGCAAAGCCAATCACAAGCTCAAGTTCCTTGGCATGGTCCCCAGCAAGGTCGATGCTCGCAACCCGCGTCACGCTCGCCACCTGGAAGAGCTCGAACGTGCCTACCCGCAACTGATGATCCCGACCGGGGTCGGGCTGCGCAGCAGCATTGCCGACGCGCTGGCGTCCCGCGTGCCGGTGTGGAAGATCAGGAAGACCGCCGCCCGCAAGGCCACGCAGGAAATCCGCGCACTGGCCGCCCATGTTTTCGAGAAAATGGAGATGACACAATGACCACCGCCACGCATCCCGCCACCACCGCTAAGAAGAAGCCCGAGGCGGGGCCACCGGCGTCCGGTCTGGATCTGGAGAGCATCGGCGATCTCTCTGACCTTCTCAACCAGCCAGAGACCGTCGCGCGAAGTTTCCGGCCGCTGGAACTGCCCCTGGACCTGATTGACGAAGATCCGCATCAGCCTCGAACAAAGGACAACCCTGGCTTCTTGCCGGAAAGCCTTGAAGAACTGGCTCGAACCATCCGCTTGCGTGGCGTCAAGACCCCCATTTCGGTGCGTGACAACCCGGATGCCGCCGGCCGCTACCTCATCAACCACGGTGCCCGCCGCGCCCGTGCATCCAGGCTCGTCTACAAGACAACCATCCCTGCCTTCGTCGACAACGATTACAACGAGGCCGACCAGGTCATCGAAAATCTGCAACGCAACGAACTGATCCCGCGCGAGATCGCCGACTTCATCGGCCGCGAACTGGCGAAGGGCAAGAAGAAGGGTGACATTGCGAAGGAGCTCGGCAAGTCCCCGGCCTTCGTATCGCAGCACGTCACCTTGCTGGACCTCCCCGATCCGATTGCCGAAGCCTTCAACTCCGGCCGCTGCCGTGACGTGACCGTGATCAACGAGCTCGTCACTGCACACAAAAAAGCGCGCAACGAAGTCGGTCTCTGGTTGGCCGACGATACCCAGGAGATCACGCGCGGATCGGTCAAGCTGCTGCGCGAGTACCTCGACGACAAGCGCCAGCACGAGGACGACGAGCGCAATTCCGGCACGGCCGAGAGTACCGCAAGCGCCCGCGCAGAAGCAGGGGCGGGCGAGCAAGCTACCCACTCCAGGAGGAACCCGAAGGAAGCCGACCCGGACAGGTTGAGAAGGGCCATCGTGCATGTGCAGCATGACGGCCGTCCGGCTCGCCTGATTCTGAATCGCCGGCCACCGGTCGAGGGCCACGCCTGGTTGAAGTACGACGATGACGGCCACGAGCTCGCTGCCGATCTCGCCCAGGTGCAGCTTGTCGCTCTTCTGGAAGGATAACGGGCCGGCCAACCTCGCCAGCGTCACCCCAGAAACCCGCCTTGTGCGGGTTTTTCAGATAGCGCCGGCAAGTAGCCGTCGTCCCGTGATAACGATTGACACGTAATAACACCAATATTACTATTCTTCTTATCTTTTGCCGTAGGAACAGCGAACATGGAATTGAACAAGGACATCCGCGATCGCATTCTCTCTGCGGCCGATGCGCTCTATGAGCAGGCAGGTCGCACCTCCTTTCCGACGGTGGACTCGGTTCGCAAGGTGGCCAAAGTCAACATGAACGATGCCGCCGCTACCATGAAGGAATGGCGACGTGCGCAGACCGCCCAGGCGGCGCCGGTAGCCATCACTGTTCCGGAAGCCGTCCACCAACTCCATAGTCAGGCGCTGGCCGCCTTGTGGCAGTCCGCCCAGAACACCGCAAACGAGTCACTGCGCGCCGCGCAAGCCGGCTGGGAGGCCGAACGCGCCGAGGCCGACACCATCAACAAGCAACTTGGCGACGCCTACGACGCCCAGGGGGTCGAACTGGAGGCCGCCAATCGCCGAATCGACGAACTGACCGCCAAGTGCCAGCACGAGCAGCAGCGAAGCACCGAACTCGTGCAACACATCGAGGAAACGCGGAAGGCCACACTGGTCGCCGAGAACCGGGCGGCCATTGCCGAGCAGCGTGCCGTCGAGATCGAACGCCGCGCCGCCGACTTGCGGGCCGAACTTGACCTCGCGCATCAGGATGCTACCCAGACGCGAACAGAACTGGCTGACCTCCGTCAGGCCCAGCAAGAGCAACGCAAGACCGCCGCCCAGGAGGCTCTCCGCGCCGCCGAACGCCTCACTGCCACGCAGGCCGAGCGCGACGAGTCTCGCAAGGAAGCTGCCAAGGCCCGCGAGGAAACCGCCCATTGGCGTGGTCAGGTCGAGGCGTTGAAGGAGCAGCAGATGGGCTTTCTGGAGGCGATCAAAACCGGCAAGAAGCCGAGCAGGGCAGGGGAGTGACGTCCGAAAAAAACTGATCAACCGAAAAGCCTTGCGATAAACTTCGCTGGCTTTCTACTCCATGCGACAAGGCAATGGACATCCTTGAATACGCTGCTGTGATATTGGAACTGGATGTGACCATGCGCTCGGACAGGAGCAAGGCATGAAACAACGCCTCCTTGTGATGAACGGTCAGAAGATCATTCAACACGAGCACGAAGGCCGCTGGCAGAACGACAAGGTGGAGAAAGCCGGAGTCGTGAAGCCCGGCATCTACAACCTGTATCTAGCCAGCCAGGCCGACAAAACCAAGACCCATGATGGCGTGATCCTGCACGTCGACCGAGACAGTGTTTTTCAGCAGGTGGGCAAGAGTGTCGTCAAACATGACCGGGTGGATTTCGTTAAAGCACCTGCAATCGGCAGCCAATCCAGGATCACTTATGACCAGGGCAAAGCCACGGTTTCCGTCGCCTCGCATGCGTTGAGCCGTGGCGTGTCCCGATGAACCGAATTTAGCCGCTAAACATCCGTTGCCGGAGTGGCCGATTCCTGATCTCTTACCTGCCGTCGGTCGGCAGTCGGCCATAGAACCAAACGGTGAAGATTCTTCTCCAAAGCCGACGTTGACCTGGGCGATCAACCGTAATCAGTCATACGGCTGGGGATATCAATTTCCTCGCTTGGCCGACCGCTACGCGTCGGGAAGCAGTCAGTGGGTGTAGCATGACGTCGGTCGGCTACCGGCCACCACCTGCCGGTCGTGACCGGCAGCTTCCTGTAAGTCAAGCACTCTCTGCTACTATCCCTCCGACACGGCCATTTCGGAGTAGGTCACGGTGACGCCATTGCACGCTAATCCATTAGCCATGCGAGACCATGCTGCTGCTGCACATCTCTGATATTCACTTTCGTGCTCCTGAGTGCACGCAAGAGAACGACCCGAGCCGGGCTTATCGCACGCGCATGATCCAGGACGCAAAGGGTCGGGCTCGCGCGTTAGGCGGCGTTGATGCAATCCTGGTCAGTGGTGATATCGCGTTTCGCGGCGTGCAGAGCGAATACGCGGCTGCCTCGATGTGGCTCGAACAGTTAGCACGCGAGTCAGGTTGCCCACTCGAACGTATCTTCGTCGTACCGGGCAACCACGACATTGACCGGAGCCGTATTGATGGAAGCCGCCAGATACGCAACATCCACAAGGCCATCAAGGACGCGGCCCCCGCGTACCGCTATCGCGAACTGCAAGCGCAATTGACCGATGCCGCGACGGGCCGCGCGCTGTTTGAACCACTTGCTGCATACAACGAGTTCGCGGCCCACTTCAACTGTCAGGTCTTTCACGAGCGGCTCGCGTGGAAGCAGGACCTTGACTTGGCGCCGGGCATGACACTGCGTATCCACGGATTCACCTCCACTTTGCTATCGGGAGCGGTGACCCAGGATGGGCAGGATGACAAGCAGCTTTCGCTCTATCTCAGCCCATGGCAAACCGGCCTGCTTGATCCTGACCCCAATGTCGTGAACTTGGTAATGGGGCATCACCCGCCCGACTGGCTCATGGACCAGGATGAAGTCGAGGATGCCGTCCATGGACGCGCTGCCATTCACTTGTGGGGTCACAAGCATCGGCAGCGGATCAACAAGGACGACCAGTACATTCGCTTGGCTGCTGGCGCGGTTAATCCGGACGCCGGTGAGCCGGGGTGGCACCCAGCCTACAACCTCATCGAACTTTCCGTGCAAGGTTCTGGGCCAGCACGCGCGCTGCATGTGACCGCGCACCTCCTTGAATGGCAGACCAATCCGGAGCGTTACCGGGCTCGCCAAGACTCCCAAGGGCAGGCGATCTTTCAGCATTTGATCCACTGTCCTGGCGACGAGCACCCGACGCCCCCCGCCCCCGCTGCGCCAAGCGCAGGTCCGGCGCTGGAGGGGGTGGCGGCGGTTGCTGCGCAAGCACCTGATGTGGAGGCAGCTATGGGCGAAACATCCACGCGCCATCTTGTCATCCGTTGGTGGGGCTTGCCCATGGCCGCGCGCCGTGAAATCGCACTGCGCCTCGGGCTGATTTCTGAAGATGAAGTCAGCCTGCCTGAGCCCGAGCGCTATGCACGCGCCCTCCTGCGGGCAAAGGAACGCAATCAACTTGAACAAGTAGCTGAGGAGATAAACAAGTGGCCGACGTAGTGATGAAAGAGGACACCGAAGAGGTCAAGCCAAGCTCGTGGTTCTGTTCATGGACGAAGGAGTTTCAGCTCGGTGAGGGCAGCGAAATGCTTAACCAGCGTTGGCAGGCGAGCAGCAACTTTGCGTACAACGCCAATGGTGCAGATGTCGAATCCCTGGTGCGCTTGGCGGTTGGTAGCCGACACGCGCCGTCGCCGGGATGGATCGCTACCCTGGAGGAGTCCTTTCGTGAAGCGTACCCAGCGTTCACAGCGAGCAGCAGCGCACGCGAGTTGAAGGTACTCTCGGCGTGCTGCCTCCTACAGATGTGTCAAGATCCAGACCATGAATCAGCCAGTCTCCCGGCACTGGCCATTACCGCCGCGTCGGTCTCTGGGCAGCGCAAGTTCTCGTTGCCCGGAGACTTACCTCAAGCGGCCAACGAGGCACTGCGATCGCAGTCCTTGGGTGTCGCGCGGCGCCCCAAGCTTGCGGCGGCGAGCCAATACAAGAAGTTGTTTGAAGCGTTTGAAGCGGCTGTTCAAAAGGCCAAAGCGCAGCCAGATGTCGGCATTCTCATTGAGGCGATGGCGCAAGCCGGTACGACCGTGACATCGGTGGTAAATAAGACGCAGCTGACTCTTCAAGCTCTGGCAAAACGTCTTGATCAGCAGGATGAAGAACTGCAGATGCTGTGGTGGTTGATCGGTGAGCGCAGCGAGGATCTTGCTTGCAGCTTCGGTGACGTGCCAGATGCCGCGCGTCCCTTGGTGCTGGCCAAAGAGCTAGCTGACCATACGCTTCTGCCGCCCGGGCCGCCGACGGTGCGCGCCCTCCTGTCGCGGGCGAAACTGGCAGACCGGGGGAAAGTAGCATTGGTCGATGCCTTGGCAGCCGCTCCGTTTGAGTGGTTGAGATCGCACGTAGCTCCGCCAGAGGCATCGCCGGTTACGCAGCCGCTGCACTTCGCGGTTCTGCGTCAGTTAGAAACTGGCCCAGGCAACGCTTGGGTTGCAGGCTGGGCAGCGACGACGGATCTACCCAAGGATCTTTCCCTGTCACCCTTAATACTCGCTGAGCTGTTCTATCGCGAGCGCTTGCTCACTCGCCTGCTTGGGTGAGCATCATGGACGACCCGAGTCAAGTCATTCAATGCAGCAACCCGGACTGCAAGATCGCCGAAACGGGCAAGTGCGTTGAGGGTCTTGATCCCTCGGCATGCGGCAACTATGGCAAGCCGTTGCGGGTCCTGGATATTGCACCGGAGGCGGAAGAGGGTGCAGGTCCACAGATGGTCTCGTTGCCGCACGCGGATCGCCTCGCGCCCGGTGAAGCACGCGACCTACTTCCGGAAGCCCGTGCGCGCGTCATTGCGATTGTGGGGCCGCATGACTCAGGCAAGACAAGCCTGATAGCCAGCCTGTACGATCAATTGCAGGAGGGGCCAATCGTGCCGTTCGCATTTCGTGGTTCGCAAACCCTGCATGCCTTTGAGCAAGCTTGTCATGATGCGCGAGCGGCATCCCAGCGTGGGACTCCGCACAGCGAGCGCACCAGGCGAGGCGAGGTGCGCTTCTTCCATCTTGGATTGCTGCATCAAGAGTCGGGCGAGGCACTGAATCTGCTGCTCGGCGATCGGGCAGGAGAGGAGTATCGCGAGGCCGGCGATGACATGACATTGGCCGCGGAGTTCATCGAAGTCGAGCGGTCGGATGTTCTGACGCTCTTGGTTGACGGCAAGCGCTTGGCTCAAGACGGCCACCGGCATAACGCGCGTGAGGAACTGCTGCTGATTGTGCAAGCGCTCAAGGATGCGGAGATCCTCCCTAATGGTGCACGCCTAGCCATTGTGCTGACCAAGTTTGATGCGGTGATGGCTTCACCGAATGCGAAGCGTGTGGGGGCTGATCTTGCGACAGCAGTTGCCCGCCTTAACGCGTATTTCGCTGATTGCTTTGCGAAGATTGAGGTCTTTCGAGTTGCCGCATCACCAACTGAACACGGGGTGGCGCGAGGTACCGGGGTCGCTGAATTGCTGTGCTTTTGGCTTGCGGACGTGTCGCCGACATCTCTGCCGCATACATTGCAAGTATTGCCGGAGCGAGTCATTGCGCGTCTTGCGGAGGTTGGAGTCTAGCCATGATGCAGCAATCCGTTGTGGTCCTCGGCCTTCCTGGGAGTGGCAAGACCACCTTCTTAGCGGCGTTGTGGCACCTCGTATTCAGTCGTGAAACCGAGACCAAACTGCGCTTTGGCAGCCTGAAGAGCGGCAACGTCAAGCATTTGAACGCCATAGCAGCGCGGTGGCGGAGTGCACAGATGCAAGAGCGAACGCTGCTCGCGGGCAATCAGTTCGTCAGCATCAACTTGGTGACGGATGACAGCCAAGCGGTCACCATCACGTTCCCGGACATCGCAGGGGAGTCATATCGGCAGATGTGGGAAGAGCGCGAGTGCGAGAAAGTGGTTGCCGAGACGCTGACGCAAGGCAGCGTGTTGCTCTTCGTTCACGCAGACGACATCAAGCGTCCGCTGTGGATCATGGATGTTGCCGCCATGGCGCTCGCGCTGGACTTGCCGCCGGACGAAGTTGCACAGCCCGTGCCATGGCAACCTCGTCTGGCGCCCACACAAGTGCAGTTGGTGGGACTGCTGAGCCTCCTCGGCGCAGCACCGCTGGACATTGGGCCACGGCGCCTTGTTGTGATGCTTTCCGCTTGGGATAAAGCGAAGGGCGAACGTCTTGCGCCACGTGAGTTTCTTCGCGCAAAGCTGCCCTTGCTCTCGCAGTACCTAGATACGAATCCGAAGCTTTGGCAGTGGACGGTGTCAATGGCGGTCAAGAAGCGCCGATAACTGGCTGCGAGCGGTGGAGGATGTGACCGGGGAGGGACGGTCCGTGGTCGAGACGGATGGGGGTTTTGGGGCGTCTGGGCGACCGATGGTGCGGCAGGAGGGCGCGTCGGAAGGAGCCCGAAGGGCGACTGGAGACGCGCCCTCCTGCCGCGCGGTGGCCATCGGGGAAACCTGCCGCGGATGCGGCCAAGGGGGCCAGGCGGGGATGACAAGCCCGTTCGCGATGCGGTAAAAAGGACCCGCCGAGGAGAACGGGCACGACACCGGCCAAACCCGCAAAGTCCACACCGATGTCGTGCCCCACACCGTGCTGGGCACGGGTGCAGGGAGAGTATTTCACGAGCGGCCTCTTCCTGTCGATAGCTCGTTGGCGTAAGCGGAACCGCCAATGGAAGCCACCGGCCGATTCTTCCTGTGCCATCGCTGTCGAACCCAGGTCGTCGTCTGCAGCCGCTGCGACCGGGGCCAGATCTATTGCGCCGCTGGCTGCGCGCAGGCGGCACGCCGCGCTTGCGTCCAGGAAGCCGGCCGCCGCTACCAGAAGAGCCGAAGAGGCCGCCTCAAGCATGCCGAAAGAAACCGCCGTTACCGGCTGCGTCAGCAGAATGTGACGCATCAGGGTTCTATGCCGCCGGCACAAGATGATCTACTGCTGGCGAACTCGGCAGTGGGCCGGGAACCGGCGGCAGTCGGTTCGAGCGCCCATTCCCGGACGGCGCGCTGCCATTTCTGCGGGATGCGCTGTTCGGGTTTGCTCAGGCAGGGCTTCCTGGGTAGCTGCCGGGTTCCATCCGCCATCTCACCTGATCGAAGAGGAACCCGATTTGAGCATTTCCCCTGAAACGGAAGCGCAGATTCTGCGCTACTACCATGCCGAGCGCTGGCGCATCGGCACCATCGCCACCCAACTGGGCGTCCATCATGGCACCGTCCGGCGTGTCCTGACGCAGGCGGGTCTGCCACGTACGGGTATTTCGCCGCGCCCTTCCCGCATCGACCCCTATCTGACCTTCATCCGCGCGACCCTGGCGCAGTTTCCGACGCTGACGGCCAGCCGGCTGTACGTCATGGTCAAGGAACGCGGCTATCCCGGCCGTCCCGATCACTTTCGTCATCTGGTCGCCTTGCATCGTCCGCGACCGAAGGCGGAAGCCTACCTGCGGCTCTCGACGCTGCCCGGCGAACAGGCACAGGTCGATTGGGGGCACTTCGGCCACCTGGAAATCGGCCGCGCCCGCCGGGCACTGATGGCCTTCGTGATGGTGCTGGCGTGGTCGCGCATGATTTACCTGCGCTTCTTTCTCGATGCGCGCATGGAGAACTTCCTGCGCGGCCATGTCGGGGCGTTTGGCGCTTGGGGGGGGCTGGCGAGAGTGCTGCTGTACGACAACCTGAAGAGCGCCGTCCTCGAGCGACAAGGGCAGGCGATCCGCTTCAATCCCACCTTGCTGCAGTTCGCCGGTCATTATCGCTACGAGCCTCGCCCGGTGGCGATCGCGCGGGGGAATGAGAAGGAGTGTGCTGCATATTGCACCTCATGCGGTATGTGCGGGGAAACTTCCCTCGCGGGTGGTTGATTTGCCTGTGGTTTTGCCTTGATGTTGATGCTTGACCGGCGTGTCAGGACCAGGCGGTTCGAAGAGGTAGCCGCCCCTGTCGTCATACTTGTGGGCCTTGAGCAGGCCGGCGCGCCGCCAACGCTTGAGGCTGTCCGGACAGATGTTGAGACGCTGTGCCATTTCATGCAGGGTCAGCAAGCCACGCGCGCGCAGCCGATCGTGGCGACTGGGCAGCGCATAGTCGATCCGGATACGACGAACCATCGGGCGGTGGAAGGGCTTGCCGTCGCCGGAGATCAAGCCTTGGTCGTTGAGCCAGTCCGCGATTTCACTATCGGTGTGATCTTCGAGGAGTCGGTCAATCTCGGCGACCACGGTGCCTGGCGTCTGGCGCAGCATCCAGGCTGGCTTGGGCAGCGGGAGGTGCAGCGTGTGCGTCGCACCACCGCTGAAGCGTACTTGCGCCCTGATGTCGGCCTCTTTGAGCAAGGTGACATCCGCGATCAGCAACCGGGCCATCCGCTTGCGCTCCCGGTCAGCCGTATGGGGATCGTTCCACAGGCGTGGGAAGTCTTTCGCCAGCGCAAGGATGGCGGCGCGCTGCTGGTCATCGAGCCCGGTCTCGCTCTCGCGCTGTTTGTCGTAGTGCTCCTGGGCCGCCGTCTGGTTGCGCAGCGCCTGGTTCCATTCCACTTCCAGCGAATCGGCGACCAGACGGTTGTCGGGATCACAACGCATATAACGGCGGCGTGCCAGATCGGACTCGTAGCGCGCCCGCTCGACGGCTTGACGGCGCAAGCGGTCACTGTCTTCGCTTCGGCTCTCCAGTTCTTTCTGCACCGCCA
Source organism: Candidatus Accumulibacter phosphatis (assembly GCF_000024165.1). Lineage (NCBI taxonomy): Bacteria > Pseudomonadati > Pseudomonadota > Betaproteobacteria > Candidatus Accumulibacter > Candidatus Accumulibacter phosphatis. The sequence continues at coordinate 60,419 of NC_013193.1, forward strand.
GCGCCACCCCCAGGGTGATCGGAGTCACGACCTCCACCAGCAAGCGGCCAATGGCCGCGTCGAGTTCGCCACCGACAATCTGCTGGCAGATCGGCTGCGCATGCTCGACCCCCTCGCGCTGACAAACATAATCCGGCACGCGCCGTGTGCCGTTCACATGATAGCGAACGGTCATGCGATCACCACATTTGGCGCAGAGGGCCAATCCTTGCAGCAACGCCGGGCCTTCACGCGGCGTGCCCCGATCACGCCCGGTGGCAGGTGCCTGCGCATTGTCGCGCAGGATCCGGAGGTTCTCTTCGTACTCGTCCCAAGTAATGTATCCAGCATGGGCATCACGAATCAGCGCGATCCATTCCTCGGATGGCAGCCGTTGATGGCGATGAGAACCATCGGGCTGCTTGCGCACGCGCGTCCGCCCAAAGCAAAAGGCACCGGTATAGCGCGGATGATGCAGGAGCCAGAGCGCGCGCGAGTGTTCGAGATCAGTCCACAACAGCTCGCCAGTCTGCGGTCCGCGGTAAATCCGGTGCGGGAAGCTCAGCCCTTCGGCACGAAAGGCCTTGACCGTCGCCGTTGCCGAACCCGTACGCCGGAAGGTGCGGAAGAACTGCCGCAGGCTTTCCTGAACGCGGACATCGGGATCCAGCCGCACGCGCCCGGCCGGATCGTAATCAAATCCGATCGGCAGCCGAATCTCGAGTTCGCCGCGGCGAGCCTTGTTGAGGATGCCACCGCGCAGCCGGGCCTGCAAAACGTGCAGTTCGGCCTCGCTCATCGTACCCTTCAGGCCGAGCAGCAAGCGATCATTGAAGTGCGCCGGGTCGTACACACCGTCTTCGTCGAGGATCAGCGTGTCCGCCAAAGCGCAGATCTCCAGCAGGCGGTGCCAGTCCGTCGAGTTGCGCGCCAGACGCGACACTTCCAGGCCCATGACGATCCCCGCCCGCCCCAGACCGACCTCGCTGACCAGTCGCTGGAAGCCTTCGCGATCCACCGCACTCGCCCCGGACTGGCCGAGATCGGAGTCAATGACGACGACTTGATCGAGACGCCAGCCCAGTGCCAGGGCCCGCTCGCGCAAATCGTACTGGCGCTTGGTACTCTCGCTGTTCTCGAGCACCTGGCGCAACGTCGACTGCCGCACGTAGAGATAGGCATTTCTCTTCAGGTGTCGCGCCTGTATTTTTGCGTGCTGCTCACCCATCATGGCCTACTCTCCCGTGCCGTCGCCAGCGCCATGCTGGCGACCAGATTGATCAGGTGCTGTTCCATCCCCGCCGGTAACCTCGACTCATTGCGCAGAGCGGCGGCGGCCGGACTCGGGGCCGTTTCGCTGACGCCACGCATCCAGGCCGCCATCCCTTTGAACAGGAAGAGTGCACGCCCGGGCGAGCGGTGACGGCCGCCGGGCCTCTCGGCGGTCTCTTGCCGCAAGGACTCGTAACCCTCGGCCAAGGTCTGGCCATCGGTCATCAGCGTCGGCTTCATCGGCGTTTTTTTTTGCTCCGTGCCAGCGCGCGGTCGACCGTGCGCCGATGGACGGCCAGTCCGAAGTGCTCTGCGATCCGCTCCACCAACTCCTGTGCGTCCAGTCCTTCTTCCTGGGCACGTGCCGCCTCGATGAAGGCCATGACCTCGTCGGTGATCTTGTGCGGTCCGTGCGGCCCTCGCTTGACCGGCAACAGTCCGGCGAGACCCGCGCGTTCGAAATCTGCCTGGGCCTTGTAGAAGGTCGGCCGGGAGACGCCGAAGCTGCTGGCGGCATCGACAACGGTCTGACCTTCGGTGCGTACACGACGCAGCATCTCGTAACGCACCTGTACCAAGTCCCGCGGATCGAAGAACTCGCTGTCGAGAAAGGCGGCATCCTGAACGTCCTGCGCGTGCGGATTCACGGTTCCGCTCTCGGCGAGAGCGAGGAGTTTGGGGTCGGGCTTCGAGGGCGGGATCATTGTAAGCATAATTCTGCCACACAAAGGCCGATGCAAAGACCCATTTTTGAGTTGGAGCCGTAACGCACTGATTGGTAATGGTCTTGCCATATCGGAAACGGAGTCATGGCATCGAGTCCTCCGTCAGTTCTCCCAGCAGGGCAGAATTCACTTAACACTGCCGGCATTATTCTCTTGACACTTTGCGCTGCCGGGAGCTTGCCCCGGCCGACCCCTGTGCTGCGCTTTGGCGGACAATCAGCGCCACCAGGTGCAAGAGGTCGTCGACCCGGAAGTGCGAGCGGCCGGCCGACACGCTGGCGAACGGATCCGGCGCCACTGCACTGGTCCAGGCGGCTGTCAGGCGCCTCACCCGGCCGCTGTCATCGTGAAAGTAGACGCGCTCCTCGCCCCAGGCATTGCGCCGTTCGATCAGAACGAACTCGCGCCCAAAGAGGGGATGAAACGGGTGGGTGACCCGAAAAACTTGTTGCTGATCGACTGCATCATCTGCAGTTGGCTGCTCATGTGAAGGGGCGCGTGGAAAGGGCCATTCGCTATGCTCGCGAAGCCTTCTTCGCCGGTCGCACCTTCCTCGATCTGGCGGACCTCAATGCGCAGGCCGAGGCCTGGTGTTCGGGAGAGGCGGCTGACCGGCGTTGCCCCGAGGACCCTTCGCTGAGCGTGCGCGAAGCCTTCGCCCTGGAAGCGGCACATCTTCTGGCGTTACCGGAGCATCCGTATCCGACCGATGAACAGGTGGCGGTGAAGGTCGGCAAGACGCCCTATGTGCGCTTCGACCTGAATGACTATTCGGTGCCTCCGGAGCAGGTGCAGCAGACGCTGACGGTGGTCGCCGACCCGCTGCGAGTGCGCATCGTCGATGGGCAGACGGTACTGGCGACGCACCGGCGCAGTTATGACCGGGGGCAGTGCATCGAGGAACCGGCGCATCTCGCGACCCTGGTCGAACAGAAGCACCAGGCCAGTCTGCACCGGGGAACCGACCGGCTGACGCGGGCGGTGCCGGAAAGCCGGGAGTTGCTCGTCCAGGCGGCCGGCCGGGGGGCGAATCTGGGGACGATCACGGCGGCGCTGTTGCGTTTGCTCGATCGCTATGGGGCGAGCGAGTTGCGGGCGGGCATCGAGGAGGCTCTGGCCCGTCAGGTGCCGCACCCGAATGCGGTGCGCCTGGCGCTGGAGCGCCGGCGCGAAGCGACCGACCGGCCGCCACCGGTCGAGATCCCCTTGCCCGAGCACCTGCAGCGCCGCGATACGCCGGTCCGGCCGCACCGGCTGGAACCCTACGACCGGCTGACGGGGGGGACCGATGATCCCGAGTGAGGCCTTGCGCAAACGGGCGGAAGCCCTGCATCTGCACGGCTTGCTGGCGCATTGGTCGGAGCTGGCCGAGTGCGTTTGGGTCGAGCCCTTGCTGACCTGGGAGGAGACCGAACGGGCCAGGCGCAGTCTGGAGCGCCGTCTCGCCGAGGCGCACATCGGTCGCTTCAAGCCGCTCGCGGATTTCGATTGGGACTGGCCGGAGCAGTGCGATCGGACAGCGATCAGCGAGTTGATGAGCCTGGAGTTCCTGAAGAGCGCGAGCAATGCCATCCTGGTCGGGGCGAGTGGGCTGGGCAAGTCGACGATCGCCCGCAACATTGCGCACCGAGCGGTCCTGTCCGGGCATACGGTGCTGTTCACCACCGCCGGTCAGCTCCTCGGCGACCTGGCAGCGATCGACAGCGATTCGGTTCTGCGCCGGCGATTGCGTCACTATGCGGCGCCGGCGCTGCTGGTGATCGACGAGGTCGGCTATCTGTCGTATTCGAACCGCCACGCCGACCTGCTCTTCGAGCTGATCAACCGGCGCCACGAGTGCCGCAGCACGCTGATTACAACCAACCGTTCGTTCTCCGAGTGGTCGGAGGTCTTCCCCAATGCGGCCTGTACCGTCGCCCTGATCGATCGTCTCGTTCATCACGCCGAGATCATCGCCATCAAGGGGGAATCCTATCGTCGCAAGGAGGCTCAGGAGCGGGCGGAGCAGCGGGCCCGCAAACGTCGATCCACCGTCGGAGCTGCCGCATGAAGCCTTATCACCTGCCTTCCGGGCTGGGCGGTGGCCTCGATTTCCTGATCTGTGCCGACTGGACGCCGGATCAGGCGCTGGCCGTCGTCGAACTGCTCGAAGATCTGCGTGACCGCATCTGGGCCCACTACGAGTTGGCGCTCTTCGACTTGCTGCGCGAGGAACGCGGCGGTCCGGGCGAGCCACTTCCTGGCGACCACAGCACAGCCGAAGACTGGCCTGACGAACCGCCGTTCTAAACATCGCCGATCGCTCAGACTTCAAGGGGCCTCAGTCGGCCCCTTTCTATGTCAACTCCAACAGTCAACCATTCTCCGCCATCTTTGCGCGCCAGATATCCGCGGTTCTTCGCAGCCACTAACAGACGGTCTACGGCGTTAGCGCGCAGGGCGGCGAATACGATGACACGCAGCCCGGAGCGCAAGCGAAGCAAGAAGCGCAGGACCTCCGCGCGGCTGACGAACCTTCGAGGCGCATCCAACTGACGGATGGCGTTAGCACGTCCCACGACCTCACCGTCCCTCTTGAGTGGTTGATGCAGTGATGGCGCAGCAGCAGATCGTCATACGACAGGCTGTTCACGGCTATGTCGAAGGACACCGGGAATTGTGGAGCTCTGCTCAGCTGAAGCAGCGGGACAGCAAGACCGTTCTGATTTACAGCGACACTTCAAGCTCGGGACTGCCGATAGGCGAAGGCGGCTATCTGACTGGCTACCCACTACCGGAGTCTGGCTACTACGCGTTCGCCCGCACTTGGCCGGCGCCCGAAATGCAGCGTCCCGGCGCGGTATGGACTCATACGCTATTCATTGAGTTCGCTGACGTTGCTAGGCTACGGGATGCGACAGCCTTGTTGAGGCTATTCCGGCGCCCTGAGGGCATGCAGGGCTCGAAGAGTGAATCGACTAGAGAAGAGGCACTTGAACTCTCCGTCACTGAATCAGAGCCACTCGACTTCGCCACCGAAAGCGACGAAATCTGGTATCGGCAGCTGCTCGTTGCACTCTATGGGTCACCGGATGCGAAGGTCGTCGCTGTCTGCGGTAGTGACGACGCAGCGCGCATTGAACGGAACGTGTTGACGCTCTGGTCACAGCAATGGCCGCGTCTACGCCGTGCGATGCGATTCTGCACACTGACAACTGCCGATCGCTCGGCCCCAAAGAGCGCGTTTGATCTACAAGTAGTCCCGGACTCCGAGCGCGGAATGCGCAGCAAATTTCCCTCCACGACGTTTGCCCAAGACACAGCAGTAGTCGCGGCCGATTGGCTCGACCATCTTGTTCTTGACTCGAAGAGTCCAGGGGTGACGGGACTGCGCGACTTTCTGCAGCAAGCCGGAGCTGACCTAACAACAGGGCGGCGTGCCTTCGTTCCGCTAACGCGCTTGCACATGGCGCTAACCAATCGCACCTCTGGTCGCGACAGGTGGAATGATGCTCTTAGCTTGGTTAGCGAGGTATCGAGTGGCGAGCCGTCAACTGCCGCCCAGCTGGTACTTACAGCGGCTATTAGCAGTGCCTCAGATCTCGATGCTCCTAGCCTGGACTTCGTGCTGAACAATCTCGCGCTTGTTGACCAGCAGCAGCTGGTCGCGAACGCGCGCGCGCTTGGTGTCGCCGTATGGCGCTTGTCGCCCCTTCGTCTGGCGCAGCTCTGGGAATCCGGTGGGCCGGGTCGTGATGTAGCGAGTTCCGGACTGAATGCGATTGATCTGGACTTGTTGCTTGAAGGCCTGCCGCTCACAGGAGAGTTTGCCGATACTGCATTCAAACTGCGTCCTGATCTGCTCACGAGCGCTGCGATTTGGCGTGCCGATCCAGTGCTCGCAACGCGAGCCATCCGCGCAGCGGCGAGCAACGTCGAGATTGCGCCGCGCTCGCTCGATCAGTTGATCGCCTCACAGTCATCTGCGTTGATACCGACCGCATTTGAGGCATTTGGGAATGAGAATGTTTGGCGGCATCTCGCTACGGCTTTGACTTCTCGAGAGCAACATGCGCCTGCATTGCCTGATTGGCTACAGTCGGGTATGAAGTATCCGGAGACGGTTGCGCAAGTATTGGCATCTACGCACGGTCTGGATCGCTCGGCACTGGCGGCTATCGCTCGCGCGAGTCATCCCGATCTCGTGCCAAACGATTTCGGCGATGACCCCTGGGTGATTGCAGTCCAACCGACCGATGCAGACGCGATTCCAGACGATGACGTATACCTTTGCAGCTACTTGCTGGCTCGCGCTTTCGGACCGCGATCGCGGAGGATTGCTGAGCTGGTAGAACTTGCCCTCAATACTGTCAGTTCGGCAGCGGCGTCGAATGTTCTTACCCAAAGCGCATGGCAATTACTTGCGCCTCGTTTTCCGGAATCGCATGACTGGCAGTCTTGGGATCGCTACCAGCGTTTGCTTGCCGGAGTCGGTCAGCTATATGTTCGGAAAAACCTTGCAGTCGATTCGTTCGGGCGCCTTGGACGCGACACTTCCGATTTCAACTGCATTGTGTCGGCTGCTGCCAAGGAATGGGACGGACGTGGGTATCTGCGGGGTGTGAGGCGGGAGTTCAAGAACTCCCACGACTTTTCTAGTCAAAGGCGTCGCATCATCGAAGACGCGATTGGCTCGTGGTTCTAGGGTCCAAGGAAAATAGCTGTTGCGATAACCACAAACTGCGGCAATCACAGGCGCCATTCTTCAGCGCAAGAGTACTTGCGTAGACGCAACCCCGACAGGATCCGGTTGGCAAAAGGTCGTCAAATGACTGCTTCCAGGAGAGTACACTGGGCTCGCGGCCGGCCCCCTTGGGTCGGGTGCCGACAGCAAACCACGAAAACTCAGCGGCCGCTTGTGGTCCTGGAGCGGCCAGCTCGATGGGAAACCTCCGAGGCCGAGAATCAACGGCCGGATCAGACTGGAAGTAGTCGTTCAAATGTTTCAGCCCACTAGCAGCCACCGACCCAAAGCGGAAGTAGCCCGATCTGAAAAGCTGCCGCTCAACGTTTGAGGTAAGGTGCGCGGAGCCGGCTTGCCGGCGGAGTGTCCCTCTTGACCGATAGGTTACCAACACCGTAGGGCACGCTTAGCTCATAGTTGTGGGGTTTGCTGGCAAGGCTGTACCATACGCCTTGACGTATCCATCTCAACCATCCCGGTAAGATGACACGGAAGTGGGACGACTCGTTGTTCCAACGATGTGTCAGTACGGAAATCCGAGGTGGATACGTCACTTGTCCCTCTTGCACCACCAAGCCGCCAATGTCGCTACCTGCTGAACTTCCGTGTCGCTAAGCGGTCGTTTAGCCCATTCTGTTGGGTAAGTGATCTCCTCGCGGATTCTGACCAAGAGCGAGTGACTCTCTCCGTCAACCGTGAGTGCTTGGCGGTACCAACACATCAGGTATCGGGTTTCGGTTGTTATCGAGCCATTCGCCTTTAGCCCTACGAAGTTGCTGGTGTAGCGGTCAGGTGGGCTAGCAAGAAATGCTTTCAGGTAGGGAAGAATTCTCAATGACATTGTGCGTCTCGCTACCGACTTTGACCGTCTTGTAATGTGGCGCCAAGCAAATCGGGTGATTTGAAGAGGCCCAACAAGTGGGTTGTGCCACTGCTGTGCCTTTAGTGCCTTGTAGGCTTCCTTTGCTCTTGGCATTACCTGTGCGCTAGACAACGCTGCGACGGTTTGTTTTGTATAGCGACGTGACCATGAGGCGTAGTCGTACAGCCGGGAAAGGTCGTAGCGAAGCGATGGACGTAGGTATTGCGTTCTTCGAACTTTTGCAGGCGTCCTGAGTGGTCTTCGAGGGTCGGTTGCATACCAGTAGAGCCGGTCCATGGGAGGCGGCGGAACCCAAATAACCAGACCGGGCATGCCAGTCCCTGAAAGGGCTTGAAGTGTTGCCTTGTCAATTCGAAGTGTTAAAAACTGCGTATTCGATGAGTCTCGGCGATACGACGGCCCAGCCTTTACTTGAGCATGGGCGGTGATTAGCTTTCCCGTCGCCACTATGTGACGAAACGAGAACTTCACGTCGACCTTGCCGGCATCCTCGGCCATCGTGGTGGCCGTAGTCTCGGCACAGGTGGCAACCCCGAGAAGGCCTGCTGCGTAACGGGCAGCGGCGGCGCCGTCTGTAGTCTTGTGAGCTGGAAGGGTCATCTTGGGATGGCTAACTTTGTTATCGGGAGACAGTCTCGCGCCACAACTCCGCCGCCTGCTCCCTAACTCGGCGTCGCTCAGAACGGTGGAAGCCTTACATTAGAAGGCTTCGCGCCGTATCCATGGGAATTCTGTACTGTATAAAGGAATCGTGAAAAGCAGCGTTTCCCAGGCTAGGTGGATAGCATATACCCAGACCGCTTCAAAATGGCTGCCTTGATTGGACTGCTTCACCATCTCTTCCTGGCCGGTTGCCGACGGACGCCATCCTGCAGCCAGTGACTGGTGCCGCTTCGTAGCTGTCGGTTAGCTTGTGTCAAATCGCGGCCTAATGCGGCCACCGAATCGCGGCGTAATGCGGCCAGTAGAAGTGGTCGTTTTACGGTTTCGGACGGGTGAGTTTTTACGCCGTTTTTTGGTTTTTAGCAAACCGTAGACTGGCGTCCGGAAGGATGTCCAGGGGACCGTGGAATAAATGCGTGCTTCTCGCGTTTATGCCGCGAAAGCCCCTTGACAGCCTGGAGGGCGGTGACACTGGAGGCAGTTGTCGGGGAGGAGTTTTTTCATCCCCGGCGGCTGCCTCACGGCGAGTGCGGGGTCTGGGGCAGCGCCCCAGGGTGTGATGGGCGAGAGGGTGCTAGCGGGCAGCCTGGAGGGTTGCAGGCGGGATGCGTGCGGCCGAGGTCGATTCCGGCATCGGCCGTGGCTTGCGCCGCGTCTCCCCGTCGAGGACGATGCGATAGGCCCCGTCGCGCAAGCGATCAAGCGTTGCTGCCCCCATCAACTTGTTGGGAAATGCCGCACCCCACTCGTCGAAGTGAAGATTGCTAGTGAGCAAGCTGGTGGTCCGCTCGTAGCGTGCGTCGATGAGATCGTGGAAATCCTCATCCTGCGGTGAGCGCATGGGACGCAAACCGAAGTCATCGATGGCGAGGACATCGATGCGCGCCAGTTGCCGTAGCTTGCGCTCAAACGTGTCGGTGGCTCGGGCAGCCTGGAGCTGCGCCAGCAGTTTGGTGTGCGAAATGAACAACACCTCATGGCCGGCGCGCAGCGCACAATGACAGAGCGACTGAACGAGATGTGACTTGCCGGTCCCGGTGGGGCCGGCGATCAGAACGGATGAATGTTCGGTGACGAATCGGCAGGTCGCCAGTTCGGCGATCAGGGCATGATTGACCGACGGACTGTGGGTGTAATCAAAACGTTCCAGGGTCTTGTCACCGATCACCTGCGCCTTGCGCAGGCGCTGGGCGAACTGGCGCTGATCGCGACGGGCGATTTCGTCTTGCACCAGGAGCGCGAGGAAATCGGTGTAAGCCAGTTTGGCCTCGATGGCCTGGCGATTTCTGGCGTCGAGTGAATCGAGGATGCCGGACAGGCGCAGTTGCTTGAGGAGAGGTTCGAGTTGAGGCACGGGATTCATGAGGGAACTCCGTCAGGGAATGAAGGTGCGAGGATTGAGGTGCCGCGTGTCGGCTCAATGGAGAGAGTCGTTGGGACTACGGCTGAAACGGCCCCCGTCCAGATAAGGCGCGTCCAGCGCGGGTGACTCGATCAGCTCGGGTTGCTGATCGAGCCCGGTATTGAGGATCTGCTTGATCGTGCGATAGCTTGGCGTGCCAAAGTTCAGCGCACGGCTACAGGCCGCGTCCAGCCGGCCGCGTCCGAACTGGTCGCCGAGTCGAAGGAGCCCCTGAGCGGCGCGCAGGTGGTCGAGCACGCGGTTGGCGAACAGGCTCTCGACCACCGCCAGACAGGCCGGCCCGATGGTCATGGCCTGCGCCAGGCACCACTGCGGATCGCGCATGAAGTAGGCCTGGGCATGGGGCGGCAGGTGATCCTGTACGGTGGAATGGTCCCCGCGCTTGAACAGGCGCGGATGGATCGCGACCAGCTCATGCTCCTGATAGATGCGCAGTGCATCCGGCGTGATCTCCAGCCAGAGCGTCTGGTGGATCAGGCGAAACGGCGCGGAATACTGGCAGTACTCGTGCTGGACATGACAGTTGCCATGCAGTTTCGCCTTGGCCCAGGTCGGGCATGCCGGGGCGATGGCCGGCAGCGGCTGCAAGAGGGCCTGCTCGGTTTCATTGAACCGCTTGAGTGGCCGCTCGCGCGTGCTACCGTGTATCCGGTTTCCCGCCTCGTCCCGGACCCAGGTCTGCAACTGCTCATTGGCGTGCGCCAGGCTATGGAACTCGCGTAGCGGCATGAAGTTGCGCTTGACATATTTGACGCCCGCCTCGACGCGGCCCTTCTTGGCGGGGTCCGCGACCGGACAGGGGTCGATCACGAAGGTGTAGCCAAGAGCGAGTTCCCCGTAGGCCCGCTGCACGGTCGGCTCGTAGTAGCAGGCGCGCGTGATGGCGCATTTCGGGTTATCGATGCGAACCTTGCGCGGCACCCCGTTGAACCACTCGAAGGCGTGACGGTGACAGGCCAGCCAGGTTTCGACGCTCTGATTCCGAACGAGCTCGGCGTACTGGTGTCGGCTCCAGGCCAGGGTCATGACGAAGAACCAGGTCTTGAAGACTTCGTCGGAGTGCCGGTCGGTGATCAGCGGCCCTGAGCCAAAGTCCACTTGGGCCTGTTCGCCGACGGCAAAGTCGAGCATCACCGTCGCCACGGGAGCGTCGGGCGCTTCCCGCCGAATGAACCGGTAGAGGGCGTGAACGCTCCCGTCGTAGCCATGCTGGCGAGCCAACGCCTGGCGGATGCTACTGACCTGGATGCCCTGTCTGTGCCACGCCAGAACGTCCTCGCGAAAGGGCTCCACCGTCGACACATGGCTCGGATTCTTGATCGGACCCTCGGTTGCCCCTTTGCCAGTGCTCCGGTAATGCAGGGCAATGGTGGCATCGTCAGGCATCGGGCCCGTCGCGTCTAGCCAGTTCTGGCTGGCTGCGAGGTTTCGTAGCTGCGCGACCGTGTCGCGCCCGACCCCTTGCGATCGGGCGACCGCGCGATTGCTCTCGCCCAGTCTCAAGCGCTGGATGATTTGTCGTATCTCGTACATTTCGAACTTCCTGTTAGCCATTGCGCCTGCCCCCGGCAAAATTGCCAGAGGTTACGCAATTGGAAGTCCGAAACCGGCTTTACTTACCTTCTACCTGGCCTCATTACGCCGCGATTGCACTGGCCTCATTGTGCCGCGATTCCAGTGGCCTCATTGTGCCGCCACTCGAATGGCCTTATTGAGGCGCGAATTAACAGCTTGAGAATCCGGATGGCACTTCTGGGTCGAAAGCGCCCCCTCTTGCATGCATTGCAGACGCGGTTTTGCACTACTGCTGCGAAGGCCGTCACGCACCTAGCGCGTCCGACTGATGAGGCATCGATCAGCGAATTCCATCAGGGGCAGAGGCATCGCCTCGCTCAAAGTCCGAATGTATGGCTGCAATCTTTACCCTGCGAACCGTCCCAATTGAATGCTTGGCAAAAACCCAGGGGCGCCCATGTAAGGCTGCTAGACGGTTTGCTGCGGGCCGAGCTCTCTTCAGTGCACCGCCGCCCACAGCGCAACCGCTGCCGCCAGGCACGTGATGCACGACGCCACCACATTCAAAGCAGCAACCCGTCGAGCATCACGCATCGCGCCGCGGACCCGCCCCAGCGCCGCGTCGACTTCCCCACGCACCACCCCCGCCGCTTCCCTCGCACCCTCCTGCATGACCATCACCATCGCCCCCTTGCTCGCCGTCAGCGACGCATTCAGAATCCTCTCCGCCTTGTCCCTGGCATCATTACCCCAGCGCAGCGCCAGGGCTTCCAGTTCTTCCTTGTACTGATCCAGCATCACCTGCTGGGCCTTGGCGCTGTCCTGTAGCAAGCGGGTGTTGATCGTTTGCAGGATCAGGATCGGGTCGTCGCGGCTGACGGCTATGCCGTGCTTGGCGGCGATTTCCTTGATCAGTTCTTCGACCGGGTCGGCCATCACAACACCGCCGCGCTGTCCAGTTGGCTGAACAGCTGCCCTTTGACGATCTTGAGGCGCTGCCGCGTCATGATCGTCAGGGAGTCCATCGCCAGGGCTTCGTCGAAGGTCAGACGTTCCAGCAGCATGTCGCTCAGATCGCGGCCGTAGGTGTCTTCCTTGAGAGCCGGGATCGTCACGATCGCCGACACCCGCGCCTTGTTGGCCGTGTAGGCTTTCATCTGCTCAAAGCCCTTGCCCTCGTGCTCGATCGATCCCCAGAACGGATTGAGCCAGACCACGAAGAGCGCTTCGGCCGGGAACTGGCTGGCGAGCTGGGCGAAGCCGCTGACCGTGTCGAGGAGGGCCTGGCTGCCCGTGATCACGGTGTGCACCACCATCTCGTGCCCCATCTCCTGCAGCAGCGCCGGCACCTGGTTGCTGATCAGGTAGTGCGTCAGCGGTACGAAGGAACTGGCGCCGTTGTCGATTATCACGTCGTCTTTCGACGGGGCAATCAGTTCGACCAGGGTGTCGAAGTTGCGGGTCTGGATCTCGTCGCCCTGCATGATTTCCAGGAGCCGGACGTTGAGCGCCTTGAAGCCGTGGAAGGTGGCGTTCACCGGGTCAGTGTCGATGCACAGGGGCTGTTGCCCCTTGCTGATCTTGTACTGCGCAATCACCGTCGCGATGAACGACTTGCCGACGCCGCCCTTGCCTTGCAGAACCATGTGAATCTTGGCCATCAGAGTAAATCCTCCTTCTTCGGTGTTCGGTTGAATGTGAAGCCGGTCGCGGTTGGCTTCTCTGCTTTCCTTTCGGCCGGGTTTGTGGCTGACTGCGGGGCCAACCTCGAGGCCACCTGCCTGGGCTGATCGGCCACCACCGGCACCGGCGCAGCTTGTCCGTCTGCCGGCGGCGACAGAATCAAGCGATTCACGTAGCCGCGAAACGCCTGGTAGCTGAAGGCGACCTTCTCTTCGTCGTGCAGCGTTTCCCAGATCGTCTTGACCGGCCAGCCATCGTCGATGGCCTGCTTCACCTCGCCACGCAGAGCCAGGAACGCCGCCCGGTTGCGCACATTGCCGGCCGGCTTCTTGCGCGCGATCCGTTCAGCGATGCGCGCCGACAAGCTCTTGGCCATCGATCCCCCGGCGTTGCTGTTGCCGTTGTTCCGTCATTGTTTCGTCCTCGTTGCAGCAGGCTTACCTGTTCTCCACCGTTGTTTGATCGTTGTCAGCCCGTTTCTGTCTTCACACAACAAAGGATATAACGAATAAAAAGCTACAAGCAAGGGCAGAGACATGCTACCCTTGGCGTATGAAAGGCATATATCGGGGCAGGATAGGTGAAGTAGGCCCACCCGCAAGCGGCTTGTCCTTCTTCACTGCGCCTTATTCGCACTGCGTGCTCAACGGGCGTCCTGCTCTGCGAGGCCGGACGGCTACCGCCGTCACAAGCAAGGAGAAAACGATGGAGAACAGCGCGATGGAGAACACCGACAAGACCACCCGCAAAGGCAGCCCACCGATCAAGGTGTACTGCCTTCCCGAAGAACGGCAACAGGTCGCGGCGAACGCCAGAGCCGTCGGCCTGAGCCTGTCGACCTACCTGCTGAACGTCGGCGTCGGCTACCAGGTGCGCGGCATCGTGGACCACAAGCAGGTCGAGGAGCTGGCGCGGATCAATGGCGACCTCGGCCGGCTGGGTGGCCTCCTGAAACTCTGGCTGACTAACGACGCCCGCACGGCGCAGTTCGGCGAGTCCACCATCCGGGCGGTGCTCTCCCGGATCGAGGCGACGCAGGGCCAGATGATCAGCGTCATGCAGAACGTGGTCAGACCGAGATCCGACCGATGAGAACTTTAGCCGCTGAAATTCCCGGAAGTCCGGGATGATCGCCAAGCACGTCCCCATGAAGTCGGTCAGGAAGAGCGACTTCGCCGGCTTGGTGAAGTACCTCATCGATGAGCAGCAGAAGCGCGAGCGGGTGACGGGCGTCTCGGTCACCAACTGCCACGCCGAGCGGCCCGATGCAGCGATCCTCGAAGTGCTCAATACCCAGGCGCAGAACAGGCGCGCCGAGTCCGACAAGACCTATCACCTGATCGTCAGCTTTCGCGCCGGCGAGCAGCCCGACGCGGCGACGCTGCAGGCGATCGAGTGGCGAATCTGCGAAGGACTAGGCTACGGCGAGCATCAGCGGGTCAGTACCGTGCACCAGGACACCGACAACCTGCACCTGCACATCGCCATCAACAAGATTCACCCGACCCGCTACACGATCCACGACCCGTACCGCGACCACAAGACGCTGGGCGAGTTGTGCGAGAAGCTGGAAAGCGAATACGGGCTGCAACGCGACAACCACCAGGCACAGAAGCGCGGGGCCGAGAACCGGGCAGACGACATGGAGCGGCACGCGGGCATCGAGAGCCTGCTCGGCTGGATCCGACGCGAATGCCTGGAACAGATCCAGGGCGCGCAAAGCTGGGCCGAGCTGCACCAGGCCCTGCGCGACAACGGCCTCGAAATCCGCGAGCGGGGCAATGGTCTGGTCATCGCCGACGCGGCCGGCACGATGGTCAAGGCGAGTTCCGTTGCTCGCGAACTGTCCCTGGCCAAGCTCGAGGCCCGCTTCGGCCGCTTCGAGCCTTCACCCGAGCGGCTGGCGAACCAGGCCGACCAGCCGACCCGGCAGTACCAGCCGCGCCCCTTCCGGATGCGCGTCGATACGGTCGAGCTTTACGCCAGGTACCGCGCCGAGCAGCAAGGCCACGGCGCTGCGCGCACGGTCGAGTGGACACAGGCCCGTGACCGCAAGAGCCGCCTGATCGAAGCCGCCAAGCGCAGCGGGCGCCTGAAGCGGGCGGCGATCAAACTGATGGGTGGCCCGGGTTTGAGCAGGAAGGCGCTCTACGCCCTGACCAGCCGGACGCTCAAGGACGAGCTCAACCAGATCCACCAGCAGTACCGCAAAGAACGGCAAGCCATCCACGACAAGTACCGGCGCCAGGCATGGGCCGACTGGCTACGCCGCAAGGCCACCGAAGGCGACAGCGAGGCGCTGGCAGCCCTGCGCGCCCGCGAGGCCGCCCTCGGCCTGCAGGGGAACACCATTGCCGGCAACGGTGGTCAGCAAAAAGGGCAGGGCGTCGAAGCGCAGCAGGACGGCGTCACCAAGAAGGGCACCCTCATCTACCGCGTCGGCGCATCCGCCATCCGGGACGATGGCGACAAGCTGCAGGTGTCCCGTGGCGCCACCCCAGACGGTCTGGAAGCCGCCTTGCGCATGGCCATGGCGCGCTACGGCGACCGCATCACGGTCAAGGGCAGCGCCGAATTCAAGGAAAGCATCGCTCACGCCGCGGCGACCGCGGACCTGCCGATCACCTTTGACGACGCTGCCCTGGAGCAACGCCGCCAGACCCTCTTGAACGAAATCACCGCGAAGGAGAACCGCCATGATGCAAGCGCACGCACTGACCGAGGACGAGCAGATCGAGGCCGCATTCGCCATCCTGGACCAAACGCAACCCACCCCACCGGCGCCGGCCGCCGCGTCGGCAGCGCCGCAGCCCCTCGAGCTACCCGCAAGCCCAACGTTGGCCGGGTTGGACGCCAGCCGCCGCCCGAAGCTCAGAACCGTCTGCGAAGTCTGTCCCAACTCGGTCTGGTTCGCATCGCCAGCGGAAGTGAAGTGCTATTGCCGGGTCATGTTCCTGATCACCTGGAGCACCCAGGAGCCCAACCAGATGACGGCTTGCGACGGGGCCTTGCTCGGCCAGGAGTAGCGGCGGTGGCCGGAAGAGCCGGGCCAGCCCCAGCCTCCTCAGCGCTGGCAGCAGTCGACAAGTACATTGCCGAACGCGAAGAAAAACGCCTTGCAATATTCGATATACCGAAACATAGACGATATAATGAGAATGACTCGGGCGCGGCAATTTACGCCGGCAGCCGTCAGATCGATGGCCACTCGCTGGCCCTGCTGAAACGCGGCGAGGAAGTCATCGTGCTGCCGATAAACGAAGCGACCGCCAGACGCATGCAGCGTCTTGCCCTGGGTGATCCGGTCACCGTCACCCAGGGCTCGATCAAGATGCCAGGAAGGAGCCGATGAAAGACCAGTTCAACAACGCCGTCGGACCCCAGGTGCGAGGATCGACGCCGAAGGCCGGCAAGCTCATCCCGGCGTTGGTCGTGGTTTCCCTGGCGGCCGGCCTGCAATCCGCCACCCAGTTCTTCGCGCACGATTTCGGCTACCAGGCGGCACTGGGCCGTCACTTCGAGCACCTGTATGTGCCGTGGTCGATCCTGCAATGGGCTGGCCAGTGGTACGGGCAGTACCCGGAGGCGATCATGCGCGCCGGCAGCGTCGGCATGATCGTCACCACCCTGGGCCTGCTCGGCCTGGCGGTTAGCCGGATGGTCCTGGCCAACTCGTCCCGGCTGAACCCTTACCTGCACGGTTCGGCCCGCTGGGCCAACCTGAAGGACATCCAGGCGTCTGGCCTGCTGCCCCGGCCGCGAACGTTCTGGCAGGCGCTCACCGGCGCCCGGCCGGCGGCCAGTGCCGGCGTCTATGTCGGTGCCTGGCTGGACCCGCGGGGTCATTCGCATTACCTGCGCCACAACGGCCCGGAGCATGTCCTGTGCTACGCGCCGACCCGTTCCGGCAAGGGCGTCGGCCTGGTGGTGCCGACCCTCCTGTCGTGGGGCGAGAGCGCCGTCATCACCGACCTGAAGGGCGAGCTCTGGGCCTTGACCGCCGGCTGGCGCCGGCAGCACGCGAAAAACCAGGTGCTGCGCTTCGAGCCCGCCGCGGCCAGCGGCAGCGTCTGCTGGAACCCTCTGGACGAAATCCGCATCGGCACCGAGCACGAGGTTGGCGACGTGCAGAATCTCGCCACGCTGATCGTCGACCCGGACGGCCGCGGCCTGGAATCACACTGGCAGAAAACCAGCCAGGCGCTGCTGGTCGGCGTCATCCTGCACGCGCTCTACAAGGCCGCCAACGAGGGCACGGCGGCCACCCTGCCGGCCGTCGATGCCCTGCTGGCCGATCCAGACCGCGATGTCGCCGAGCTCTGGATGGAGATGCGCACCTACGGCCACCTTGACGGCCAGAACCATCCGGCCGTCGGATCGGCCGCCCGCGACATGATGGATCGCCCCGACGAAGAAGCCGGGTCGGTCCTGTCCACGGCCAAGTCGTACCTGGCGGTGTACCGCGATCCCGTCGTCGCGCGCAACGTCAGCAAGTCCGAATTCAGGATCCGGGACCTGATGCACCACGCGCAGCCGGTCAGCCTGTACATCCTCACCCAGCCGAACGACAAGACCCGTCTGCGGCCGCTGGTGCGCGTCATGGTCAGCATGATCGTCCACCTCCTGGCCGATAAGCTGCACTTCGAGAACGGCCGGCCGGTCGCCCACTACCGGCACCGCCTGCTGATGATGCTCGACGAGTTCCCCAGCCTGGGGAAACTCGAAATCCTGCAGGAGTCGCTGGCCTTCGTCGCCGGCTACGGGATCAAGTGCTACCTGGTCTGCCAGGACATCAACCAGCTCAAGAGCCGCGAAACCGGCTACGGCCACGACGAAAGCATCACCTCGAACTGCCACGTGCAGAACGCCTACCCGCCGAACCGGGTAGAGACCGCCGAGCACCTTTCCAAACTGACCGGGCAAACCACCGTCGCCAAGGAGCAGATCACCACCAGCGGCCGGCGCGCGAGCGCCTTGCTGGGGCAGGTGTCGCGCACCATCCAGGAGGTGCAGCGCCCGCTGCTGACCCCGGACGAGTGTCTGCGCATGCCGGGCCCGATCAAGAACGCCCACGGCGACATCGAAGAAGCCGGCGACATGGTCGTGTACGTTGCCGGCTATCCCGCGATCTACGGCAAGCAGCCGCTCTACTTCAAGGACCCGATATTCCAGGCCCGCGCCGCGATCCCGGCACCGCAGGACAGCGACAAGCTGATCCACGTCCACGACGTGCCGGCAGGGGAGGGCATCACTCTATGAACCGCCTGCTGCGACGCCTTGCCGTGGGTACCGCCATCGCCGGCGCCGCGATCCTGGCGCTGGGTGCGCTCGCCTATGCCAGTGGTGCCCGCATCAACAGCACCAAGAGCATCCCGGTTGGGCTGTACTGGCTGAGCAGCGAGCCGGTGGAGAAGGGCGCTTACGTGATGTTCTGCCCACCGCCCATCGGCGTCTTCGAGGACGCCAGGGCCAGGGGTTACGTTGGGGCCGGCTTCTGTCCGGGCGGGTACGGTTACCTGATGAAGCGCGTCCTGGCCGCCAAAGGCGACGCCGTCACCATCAGCGATGAAGGTGTGCGCGTGAACGGCGAGCTGCTGCCGCACAGTACCCCGATCCGGGCCGACAGCAACGGCCGGCCCCTGCTGCGCTTTCCGGCCGGGCGCTTCACGCTGGACGGTTCCGAACTGCTGCTGATGTCGGATGTCAGCGGCACGTCCTTCGATGGCCGCTACTTCGGCCCGATCCACCGTTCGCAGATCAAGGGCGTGATCCGCGCTGTTTTTACCTGGTAAAGAGTTGGCAAGCCCCATCACAGCAACCGCAAGGAGAAAGGCCATGAATGACCCAAACACACTTCCCAAGAACGACGTGACCTTCGCCGAGAGGGCCGACGATCAGGCCAACGCAGCCGACGACCAGCCCAACGCCGCCGACGCGCTGCGCGAGAAGCTGCTCGACGCGATGACGCCCGGCTATCAGGCCGAGTTCGACCCCGACGAGGCCGAAAAGGCCGGCGCCTTCATCGAAGACGCCTTGAGCGAGCAGGATGCCGCCGAGAGCGACATCGACCTGGTGGATACCACCGCGGCGGTCGCCACGACCACCACCAAGGCGAGGAGGTGAGAAGGATGGCCGACACCAAGAAAGCCTTTCACGAACAGGTGGCCGAGAAGCTGATCGAGCAACTGCGGCAGGGCACCGCGCCATGGCAGCGGCCGTGGGAAGCGGGCGAGGCGGCTTCCCTGCTCCCGATCAACCCGACTACCGGCAAGCGCTATCGCGGCATCAACGCCATCCAGTTGCTGAGCCAGGGCCGTGTCGATCGACGCTGGCTGACCTACAAGCAGGCCGCTGCTGCCGGTGCGCAGGTGCGCAAGGGCGAGCACGGCACGGCCATCCAGTACTGGAAGTTCAGCGAGGAACAAACCCGGACCGACGAGAGCGGCAAGCCCGTCCTCGATGCCCAGGGCCAGCCGGTCAAAGCGGAAGTGCGGCTGGAGCGGCCGCGGGTGTTCTTCGCCACCGTCTTCAACGCCGAGCAGATCGACGGCCTGCCGGCGATGCAACGCAGGGAACAGACCTGGGACGCCGTCGAGCGCGCCGAAGCCATCCTGCAGGCGTCCCGGGCCGTGATCCAGCACGGGGGGCAGAACCGCGCCTTCTACCGCTTGCGGACCGACAGCATCCACCTTCCCGACAAGGGCCAGTTTCCTAGCGCCGACAACTATTACGCGATCGCACTGCACGAACTCGGGCACTGGACTGGCCACCCATCACGCCTGGATCGCGACCTGGCGCATCCTTTTGGCAGCGAGGGCTACGCGAAGGAGGAACTGCGGGCCGAAATCGCCAGCATGATCCTGGGCGACGAACTCGGAATCGGCCACGATCCCGGCCAGCACGCGGCCTACGTCGGCACGTGGATCAATGTCCTGCGGGACGATCCGCTGGAGATTTTCCGGGCCGCGGCCGACGCCGAGAAGATCCACGGCTACGTGCTGGCTCTCGAACAACAGCAGGTTCAAGAACAGACCAGCCAGCAGGCACAGACCCAGGACAGTGCACAGAATCAGGGTAGCGCAGAGAACCACGACAACACAGAGAATCAGGAGGCGGCCATGAAGAGCTTCACGCAGACCCCCGTGCTCGCGAGCGCGGCGCTCAACTCGACCGATGGCGAAGCGGCAGTTGCCGACCCCCGCCTCGACCCGATCAACCCGCACGAGCAAGCGGCCCGGTTGGCACGAATCGAGGAAGAACGGGTGCGCCGCGACCCCAACAGCACCGATGAGGACATTGCCGCCGCCCGAGAAGCGCGCAAGTCGGCCGACGTCGCCGCGCTCCTCAATGACAAGGACCTGCAACGGCAGATCGCTGAACACGAACGCGAGCAGCAGACTACCCAGGCCGGTCAGGTAGACCAGGCCAGCCAGTCCAGCAAGATCTGGATCGACGTTCCCTACCCGCAGAAGGACGAGGCGAAAGCGCTGGGTGCGCGGTGGGATCGTCAGGAACAGTCCTGGTATGTCCCGGCCGGTGTGGATCCAGCCCCCTTTGCCCGGTGGACGCCGGCGGCTGCTCCCCAGGCCCGACCCAAGCAGTCGCCAGCCACCCCGCCGCGCCAGTATCTTGCCGTTCCCTACGGCGAACGCGTCGCCGCCAAGGCGGCCGGCGCCGTGTGGGACAAAGCCGCGAAGTCCTGGTACGCCGGGCCAAAAGCCGACCTGGCCAAGCTCAAGCGCTGGAAGCCCGAGAACGTGCCCACTCAGCAAGGCCCGGCGATGACGCCGAGGGACGAGTTCGCCGAAGCACTGCGCTCGATCGGCTGCGTGGTGAGCGGCGACCACCCGATCATGGACGGCCAGAAGCACCGCATCAGCGTCGAAGGCGAGAAACACAGCGAGAAATCCGGGTCGGGCTTCTATGTCGGCCACCTGGACGGCCACCCGGCTGGCTACATGAAGAACAACAAGATCGGCATCGACCTGAAGTGGAAATCGAAGGGCTACACGTTCGAACCCGAGCAGAAAGCCCGGATGCTCGCCGAGGCGGCCGAGAAGCTGCAAGCCAGAACCGCCGAACAAGAGCGGCTGCACGAGCAGACCGCGCAGCGTGTCGCCCGGCAGATGGCGAAGCTGCTGCCGGTCATCGAGCCGACCGCGTACATGAACGCCAAGGGCATCGAACCACAGCCCGGCGTCTTCACCGACCGCGAAGGCCAGAAAACCTACATCCCGGCCACCGACGTCGACGGCAAGCAATGGACGATGCAGTACATCCGCGAGGACGGCAGCAAGCGCTTCGCCAAGGACAGCCGCAAGGAGGTCTGCTTCCATGCGATCGGCGGCCTGGACGCGCTGGCCAAGGCACCCGTCCTGGTCATCGGAGAAGGCTACGCCACCGCCGGCAGCCTGTCACAAACGCTGGGCTTCGCGACCGTCGCCGCCTTCGACTCGGGGAATCTGGTGCCCGTCGCCAAGGCCCTGCACGAGAAGTACCCGGACAAACCGATCGTGATCGCCGGCGACGACGACAAGCACCTGGAAGCCACCCAGGGCGTGAACCCCGGCCGCAGCAAGGCCGAGGAAGCCGCCCGGGCGGTCGGCGGCAAGCTGCTACTGCCGATCTTCGCGCCCGGCGAGCAAGCCGCGAACCCCAAGGGCTTCACCGACTTCAATGACCTGGCTACCAAGAGCGTGCTCGGGCAGGAAGGGATTGCGCGGCAGGTTCGGTCGGTGGTTGATGACGTGATCGAGTGGCAGCGGGGGCGCAGTGTCGAGGGGCGGGCGCGCGGGGAAAGGCAGGAGCAGGCAGTGCGTCGGGTAGCGAAGGTCGGATGATACCTACGGCGGCATCGCAAGTTGTACCGCGATGCCGCTTGTTCGTTGCTCGGCAGCCCCTTGTGGTGGATGGACGCTTTCAAAAACGGCGACTGTCGGTTCCGGGTCGTAATCGGGATTAGGCTTTCCCCTGTCTCAATGTGTCGATGAGAGGCCACGGCCGATAGCCGCCAGTGGAGGCTCTTGAAAGCGGCCATTCACCGCACGCCGCGACAAATCGAAAGCCGCCGTTCGATACTCAGCAGTGCTACTCTTGCGTGATCGGCAGGTTTGAAGGAGCAGCGGTCGCTGCGTGCAGGATGGCGTCCGTCGGGGGCCGGCCTTAAGCGGACGGTAGGGACTTGTCCCCAAAGGCGACGGTGACCTGGGGGCGATCAACCGTAAGCGGTCATTCGGCTGGGGATGTCGATCTTCTCGCCTGACCGACCGCTACGCTACGGAAAGCAGTCACTGGATGCAGGATGGCGTGTGTCGCCACGCCAGCGGGGTCGTTGTTGGCGGCCGAACAGCGTGCGCAGGATCGGCACGTCGAGCAGGCGCTGGGTACGATCAATCAAGCCCTGGAAGATCGCATCCAGGGTGGTGCCACGGACGAACAAGAGATTGCGGCTGTACTCGATTTGATAGACCGAGTAGCGGTGCCGGAAGCGGCTGCGCTCTTGCTCCTCGATCGTCAGCGCGAAGCACAGGCAGCTTGAGTACACCCAACGGTCACAGACCTCGGCCAGTCGCCCTATGGCGTGCTCATCGCACAAGGTATCTGCGAGCTGATCCAAAGCCTGGAACGAACCCCCGACGAAGCAGTTACCCTCCTTCTCCAAGGAGATGGCCTGCGCGCGGGCCTGCCGTTCGACCCATTCGTGACCGTTGAGCATGAGTTGGACACCGAAAGGCGGGTGTCCGCTCATTTTGATGGTGAGGTGACCCCACTCGGGGTCGATGAGGGGAAAGTGGTAATGATTGACGTAGGGCCAGGGCTTCTTGCGCTCCAGGTGGGGGCACCGCTCTTGCAGGTCGTGACCTTCCAGACCAGGGCGGGCGCCCTGGCGACGAGGATCAGGAACAGACCGCGAAACTGTAGATCCGCGGGCAGGTACTTCTCGGCCAACTCGTGCTTGCGCTGATCGGGCGGGCAATGGATCAGGGGAATGCCGTGTCCCTTGGCCCAAGCATGAACCCGGTGGCTGAAACGGCCAGCCATTTGCATCAGGTGGTCCGCATCCAGGGTGGCGTCCGATCCGGTCAGTACTCGCCACCAGGTACGGAAAGCGCCACCTTGCTGGCCAAGCGGAAAGTAGCCGTTGAGCACGATGCGATCGACACAATCATAGGCGGCCTTCGAGAAGTTCCTCGTAATACGCCGACAAGTCATCGGGTTGTTTCATCGGAAGAGCCTCCGCGCACACCGGAAAATCCCGTTGATCCTTTGACCGCTGTAGCGCCAACGGATTCTTTCCCCTCACCCGGCGTGAGAACGGCTGCTCGCCCTGAGCTACCCCTGTCGCGACCGTAGGGGGGTCAGCTGCCCAGCCAATGCGGTAAGGGGGCCAGGGCATCACACCATCCCGACCACTCGGTTTTCGGCTGTTCTCAGAAGGAGAACCTCTTTTCCCAAGCGCAGCCTTGGGAAAAGCCTAAACCTTAGGATAAACGCTGCGGTACGAAATCTGCGGTTCGCTTCCTGACAATTTGCGTACGAAACCTTTCAAAAACGTAACGCGTGGGTCAGCGTCCTGTTGGTATCGGACTCGTAAGATGGCATCGCGGTTGGACGAAATGAGTCCGACACGATTAACCCGATGTCACAAGGAGAGAACCATGAAAACGAATTTTTCCAAACTTGCCCTGATCGCTGCGATCGGCCTCGCTGCCGCCGGAACGAGCTACGCGCACGAAGATTATTCCGAAGCCCGCATCGACCACTGGCTGCGCCACGTTTCGGAAAGCCAGAGCGCTCCGACGGCCAATCAACTGGCTCCGTTCGGCTACGCCGCCACGAAAAATGCCGACCGCGAGGTCAGCCTGCCCAGCGGTGGCAAGTATCTCAACGTCACGCGCCTGGAAACTCTCAAGCTCAATGTCGATGGCAAGAGTGTTGTCTGGACCTTCGATACGCTCGGCACGGCGGCCTTTCCGCTCTCCACGATCGTACCGGGAGCCGATGGCATCACCGTTTATGTAAGAGAAAACCCCGCCTACCAGGGGGGCTGAACAACCTGACTGCCGGATGACGGAATTGTCACCCGGCAGCTGGGAAAATGTCAGGATCAACACCCTACTATTCATACTGCAGTACAACTTCTTGAGGAGATTGAAATGATGAAAAAAATGCTGATGGTTGCCCTGATGAGCGCGGTCTCAGTGACCGCATTCGCATCCGATGCTGCTCGCGCTGCTGCAAAGCAAGTGATTGAGCTGAAGGATGGCTCGACGGTCTACATTTTCAAGGATGGGAAAATGGGCATGGAGGACAAACTCGGTCGTGCGATTCGCATGGAGAAAGGCATGGTGATGGAAACCAAGGATGGTCAGAAGATCATCATGCACGGCGACGAAGTCATGCGCCTCAACCCACTGCTACGCGAAGGGCATCGCGGTCCTTGATTTCCCGCATCACGCAAATTCGACGGCTCCTTCGGGGGCCGTTTTCATTTTGAAGCACCGTTCAAGCATCACCTTCAGTTCCAGTATCCATTGGGTGTGATCTCTGGACTGGCCTTGCTCGTATAGCATCGGAGCAATCTGGCGGAAGACGGCATAGATCGCCGGGTCGAAATGCTGCCCAGCCTCCCGTTCCATGATGCTCAGCGTCTCGTCCAATGACAAAGCTGGTTTGTAGGGACGAACGGAGGTCAATGCATCGAACACGTCCACCAGGGCAAAGATTCTTGCAGCGAGCGGTATCGCCTTTCCTGAAAGTCCGTCTGGATAGCCTTTCCCGTCAAAGCGTTCGTGATGATGCCGGATGGTCTTCTCGGCACCGGACAGCCAGGGATTGCCAGCGACAATCTCGATGCCCAGCACTGCGTGGGTCTGCATGACCTGGAATTCTTCGCTGGTCAGCCGTCCCGGTTTCAACAAAATCTGATTCGGGATACCGATTTTTCCAACGTCGTGGAGAAAGGCGCCCAGCACCAGTTCGGTAACGGTTTCCTTGTCAACGCCCACCGCTTCAGCAAGTGTGACCGCATAGCAGGTAACCCGGTAGTTATGGGCGTCGGTGTCCGCGTCACGCTTGGCGATGGCGTTTCCGAGAGATCGCAGCAGTGAGAGATTGGCGTCCAGGAGTCGAGACGACAATGCCACCGTACGCCCCAGCAATCCTGACATCAATGGATAGAGCAGCAGTGCCGCGGCGAGTACCGAAATCGTGGCTGTTAGCGCAGCCCCACGAGTCTGAAGTTTTCTCTCATGCAAGGCTGACTGGGAAACCAGGCTGATCCCCTCAACATAGCCCACAAGACGGCCATCATTCGTGGTCATCGGCAGAATGACCTGGACCAGTTCTTCTCCTGCCACGGGGATTCGCTTGCTATGGCTATTGGGCGGGATTGGCCATGGATGGCGCTGCTGTCGGGCAAACTCTTTCAATGTTTCGGGCAGTGGTCGCCAGACGTCGAACAGCATCTCGGCATTGGATGCAAAAACTCGAATCCCGACAAACTCGTCGGTCAGCAACTGCGAAATCGCGGAATGACCATCTCCTTTCTCACCGCCGACCGCCAACTGCATTGCAGGCGACTCGAAATGCCTGACCCCCGTAATAGCGCGCTCAAGAGTACGCTGCTCGACGCGATACGATTCGACCCAGTAGGCAAGACCTCCCGCGAGACTGCCAACCAGAAGCGCACCGATGCCAAGGCGTCGTGCCAACAGGTGGTGCAATTGCCGGGGAGTTTCAGGGAGTTCAATGGTTTTCATTTCAAATTCTGTAGTAATTCCATGAGATGCTTGAAATGCCCGCTGACCCGATCAAGGGAAAATTGGTACATCAGTGAGTTTTCGGAAAACTTCTGTCGCTCAACATCCATCTCCACCGTATTACCATCGGCTGCGGCTTGATACGGTACATGGAACTTCAGCGGGAACGGTGGTGCCTGCGTTCCCCCTGACAGATGGCCATTAGCGGTAGTGGCCAACGATAGCGATGCCGCCGTGCTCGTGACGACTCGGGCGGCCTCATTGATGTCGATATCGACCGCCTTGTAGCCAGGCGTATCGGCATTGGCGATATTCGAGGCCAGAAGTTGCTGCCGATACGCCCGAACCCCAAGCATTTTCTGCTGAAAATCATGGCCGGCATGACCACCTTGCCCGATTGAGAGGTCCTTGGGATGGGCCGATGTCGTACTGGATGCCGTCCCAGAAAATTCTCTGCCATGAGTACCGTGGCCGCCTCCGCGATTGTTGGATTTTTGGGCAATCGCCTGATTCAAGGCTTGGGAAAATGCTCCGTTGTCGGTGATAGCCGTCCCCCCTCCATGTTCCTCATGTCCGCCTTGCACCGGTGGCGACGGGGTGTTTGCAGCTGGGGAAATGGATGGAACTCCTGCCATGACGGCGACTACCCGTTCATGATCAGGATGGCCTTCACTGGATCAATTTGGCCGACGTCATGCCATTTCAGACCAATGTCCGCCATAGGAATCTCTGCCAGGCAGCCATGGTTGCATTCGACGATCCAGCGTTTCTGAAGCACCGTCCGACAATAGTTGTAATTCAGCATCTTCGGGTCACACCCGACCGCGAGTGCTAGATTGCGACACACACATCGATTGCCGTGCTCTGCCGGTTTGCGGATGTCCATAGCTGAAAAGTCGGGGCCTTACAGGCAAGTTACTTCATATCTCGTGGATGGTAGTGCTTGCTCTTGTACTTGGCTGCGTTGGGCTTATCGGCCTTCGCATCCGGCATGCTTTGCGGGATACCGGTCTTCTCCTGGAGATGAGAATGCGGGCTTGTCAGCCGCCTTGTCAGCCTGTGCTTCGGCAGCCTTCGGGGCCGCGGCCTTGTCATCGGCGTAGACGGCACCCGTCGTGGCTGCTCCAGCGAACAGAACAGCGGCGATGAGGGAAGAGATTTTCATGATCGTGGCTTCTGGGTTTTGGGGAATTCAATGGTCCGAATCGCATGGACAAATGCAGTTTATGCTTCTGTCGCCGTCAACAAGGTGACTTGCAAATTACATTGTCGTTAGCAAGCGTTGCCGAATACGGTTTCACCAAATGCCCGATTACGTCAGCGAGCGCCTCACGCAATTGCCGTCCGCAACACCCCATCAGAATTCCGTTTTCCAACGCATCCTGGGCCACCTGACGAAGTTCAACCAGGTTCTCGTTGAGTATTTTGATTATTTCCGCACAGACAATGAGCTTCCCGGAGGAGTCTTGTCAACGCGCCGGCCTTGACGACATCATCAAGTTCACTTTGCCGAATGTCGGGCCAGCGTCTGCAGAACTGTAATCATTCACTCCCCTACGCGGTTGCCGGGATGGCGGGGATCGTGGGGAGCTGCAAGCCTTTGCGGGCGGCGGCGATGACGGTGCCGAGGTACTGCCAGGCGGATGCTCCGCGACGGCGACAGGTTTCGATGAGGCTGGCGAGGAAAGCGAAGGCGCGGGATCCCTCTTCAGAGCGTGTGCCGTGGCTGATGGTGCGCGAAATCACCCAGTGCCGAAGCGCCTGTTCCGCGGCGTTGTTGGAAAGCGGCAGGTGGGGCTCGGCAACGGGACGCAGGATCACGTCCCAGTCGTAGAGGAATTCGCGCACGACGCTACGCAGCACCGAGTGGTCATCCATCCGATGGGCTTCGCACAGGTGCCGCAGTCGCTCAATCTCGTTCGCGTAGCGGGCCGGGAGTCCTTCCGGCGGCGGATCGATCCGCGCCGCGTAGATGGCGGCCATCAGCGTCTTCATGATGCCTTCCATCTCTTGCCCCACCCCGGAGACTCGCGCGTCGCTCGATTCGGCCAGCCCTCTCAGTTTGCGCAGCAGGTGCGGCCAGCAACGCAAGCGGTTTGCCCAGGCGCGATAGACGCCGTAGCCATCGCTGATGAGCAGGCCGGCAAAGCCGTCCTGCAGGGCGTTCTCCAGCATTTCCCGGCTGCGTGGGCCGATCAGGAACAGCACCGTGTGGGTCGTCACCAATGCCCACAGCCACAGCAGCGTGCCGGACTCCGGCCACGAGGTCTCATCGACATGCAGTTGCGCTGCCTGCACGATGTCGGCCACCAGGGCGTCCTCCAGCGGCAGACTGGCGCGGCCCGCTTCCCGGATGGTTTCGTCGATGACGCCCGTACTCAGCGTCAAGTCGAACAGTTCCATCAGCAATTCGCGAATGCTCGCCCGCGACAGGCGCATGCGCACCGCCAGCAGGACGATCACCCCGGCCAGCCGGGGACCCACGAGACGCCATTCCCCGAGCTCAACCTTCTCCCATTGCCCGTCGGCCGGCGCCCGCCAAGCTTGCGCACGGCTGACATGGCCGCAGGAGCAGCTCACTTCAAGCAGCGTGTGACGGGTGACGCTGAACGTCAACCCGATCAGGCTCTCGACCGGCGGCGCAATGTCGACTTCGTCCCAAGCCGTGTAAGCCTGCGACGCGGCATCCGCCGACAACACTGCCGCACAAGCGGCGCAGATCTCGGGACGGTGCTCGCACCGGGCGGTGATCGCCAGCTTCTGACTGCGACCATGACCTGGACTGCCCGGTTGCTTGCCGGGCCGCTTCCCAGACCCCTTCTTGGCCGATTGCCGCTGCCCATCAACCGGTGGAGCCTGTTCCGTCTCTTCCGTAGAGCTTCCAGCCGTCTCCGCGGCGACGTCGGCATTGCCGCGCTCGTCCGCCGCGCCATTCTGTTCCTCCGAGCCACCTGTCTTCGCCCAGGGCGGTTGGCTGGTCGGCGGACGCGAGCTGTTGTCCGGGTTCTGATTCAGCCGATCCTGCAACTCCTTTACGTCGTGCAACAGCCGCTTCGACACTTCCAGCAAAAGCTCCGCCGGCAGCTTCTTCAGCCACTCGTCGTTCATCTGGAACAGGTCATGTTTGCTCAGGTGCATCGTGCCGCGTCTGTCAGGTCGTCTGCAAGTTCCGCAACTATGCCATACAAATCATCAGGCTGGCAGCTTTTCTTAAGGGGGTGTGAACGATTACGCAGAACTCGGTGTTGGTAATCCAAACTATCGAGGGTGCATGCCTTCCAATACTTGATGGAGAAAAAGCCTACGGCAGCCCACCATGCCCCTGTTTGCCCAGGTTGATCCAGAGAAAACGACGGTGTTCGCTCAAGGAGTTCCTTGATCGGGGAAAACTGCGTGGAAACCATCCTTTCCAAACAGTCGAGATTCACGTCAACCAGCCGGGCAACCAAATCCAAATGGAGGTCGGAGGGTACATTGAAGATAGCGAACGAATTGTGTGCGGACATGATTTGCTCCCTGCGGCACGATCAAGGCTCATTGCCTCGTAGGGAGAGTTTGCCTGTGGGTAGCTGTCGCCCCAATAACGGGAGGATTACAATTCGGTCACTGTTTCGTCAGCGTGTTGTCGTGCCGATCGCAGAGAGTATTACTTCTTACGTCTGGGCGCTTAGCCCCAGAAGGACTTGTTGCCTCAGCCTCTCGAATCCGCTGCAGAAACTTGCCACTGTGGGTCATCGGGGCAGTTCAGTTTGTCAGCGACAATCCGACGCACATAAGCCAGCGCGGATGCCTTGCCCCGCGTAAGCCGCAACAAAACCGCCTTTGCCAAATCGAAGGCATCGCGATGATGGTCTCTCAATCCAGTGGTGAGCACCACAAGAATGGCAATCGCAACCTCAAACGGTCGCATTGAGTCATCTTTTTTGGGCAATTTTTCCCTTTATAGTGCTTTGTTCGCACCATCCGCTATTGGATGCCAACCTTCCGCTGCTCAGCCCGTACATAGGCGGTGACGAGGGCGACGTCGTCCGGCGTTACCCCTTTCACCGGGGCCATGTCGCCGAATTTCCAGTGATGGGCCCGCACACCGTTGGCCACGGCCAACTGGAATGCCGCATCGGCATGATGTGACGGCTCATAAATCTTGTGCAGCAGGGGCGGCCCCCTTTTCCGATCCCTTCAAGTCGCCGCCATGACAGCCCGCACAGTGGTTGGCGAACAGCGCCTTGCCCATGCCGGGATTGGGCATTAGGCCGGGGCCGGGTTTGGGAATGCTCCAGCCTTGAGCCAGGGCTAGGCTTGGCAGCATCGCCACAAGAAGCGATGCAGGAATCCAAAACAAGCTTGTGCCTCATTGCTCCATTCCCCGTTTGATTCGCCACTGCTTGACCAAAGCGTAGATGGCTGGGATGACCGCGAGCGTCAGCACCGTCGACGAGATCATCCCGCCGACCATCGGCGCCGCAATGCGGCTCATGACTTCGGAGCCTGTCCCCGTGCCCCACATGATTGGCAGCAGGCCCGCCATGATTGCCACCACCGTCATCATTTTCGGGCGAACCCGTTCCACGGCGCCTTCCATGATGGCCTCGTAGAGATCGTGCAGCGTTGGGGCCTGATTATCCGTCCGACGTTTGGCTTTCAACGCTTCCCAAGCATGATCGAGATAAATCAGCATGATCACCCCGGTTTCCGCCGCGACCCCGGCCAAGGCGATGAAGCCCACGGCGACGGCGACCGACAGGTTGTAGCCGAGCCACCACATCAGCCAGACGCCGCCGACCAGCGCAAAAGGCACCGAGAGCATGACGATCAGCGTTTCGGTGAGGCGCTTGAAGTTGAGGTAGAGCAGCAGGAAGATCGACAGCAGCGTCACCGGGATGACGATTTTCATCTTCTCGATAGCCCGTTCCATGTACTCGAACTGGCCGCTCCAGGTGACGTAGTAGCCGGGCGGGAAGCTGACCTGTTCGGCGACCGCCTTCTTGGCGTCGGCGACGTAGCTGCCGATGTCGCGGTCGCGGATGTCGACGAAGATATAGGCTGAGAGCAGCGCGTTCTCGGTGCGGATCGACGGCGCGCCCTTGGCGACGCCCACCCTGGCCAGTTGCCCGAGCGGAATCATCGCGCCGTCCATGGTCGGGATCAGCACTTCGCGGGCGATCTGCTGCGGGTCGGAACGCAATTCGCGCGGATAGCGCACGCTGACGCCGAAGCGTTCGCGGCCCTCGACCGTGGTCGTCACCATTTCGCCGCCGAGCGCCGTGCCGATCACGTCCTGCAGGTCGCCGACGGCCAGGCCGTAGCGCGCCAGCTGTTCGCGGTCCGGTTCGATGTTCAGGTAGAAGCCGCCGGTGATGCGTTCGGCGTAGGCGCTGGTCGTTCCGGGAACGGCTTTGACGACGGCTTCGATTTCCCTGGCAACCTTTTCCATTTCGCCGAGATCCTTGCCGAAGACCTTGATGCCGATCGGCGTGCGGATGCCGGTGGACAGCATGTCGATGCGCGCCTTGATCGGCATCGTCCAGGAATTGGCGACGCCGGGGAATTGCAGGGCCTTGTCGAGTTCGGCAATCAACTTGTCGGTGGTCAGGCCCGGGCGCCATTCGGACTCCGGCTTCAGGTTGATTACCGTCTCGAACATCTCGGTCGGCGCCGGATCGGTCGCCGTATTGGCGCGCCCGGCCTTGCCATAGACCGAAGTAACCTCGGGAAAGCTCTTGATGATCTTGTTCTGCGTCTGCAGCAGCTCGGCGGCCTTGGTGATCGACATGCCGGGCAAGGACGCCGGCATGTAAAGCAGCGAACCTTCGTTGAGCGTCGGCATGAACTCCGAGCCGAGTTGAGAGGCCGGGTAAATCGAGGCCACCAAGGCGACGACGGCAGCAACGATGGTCGTTTTCTTCCAGCGCATGATGCCGGCGATGATCGGCCGGTAGACCCAGATCAGGAAGCGATTCACCGGATTCTTCGCTTCCGGCATGATCTTGCCGCGGATGAACAGCATCATCAGCACCGGCACCAGCGTCACCGACAGCAGCGCCGCGCCGGCCATCGAGAAGGTCTTGGTGTAGGCGAGCGGCGAGAACAGCCGCCCTTCCTGGCCTTCGAGGGCGAACACCGGCAGGAAGGAGACGGTGATGATGAGCAAGGAAAAGAACAGCGCCGGGCCGACTTCCTTACAGGCGGCGAGCATCGCATCAGCGCGCTCGGCGGTGGTATGCCCTTCGGGCAGGCGTTCCAAGTGTTTATGGGCGTTCTCGATCATCACGATGGCGGCGTCGATCATGGCGCCAATGGCGATGGCAATGCCTCCCAGGCTCATCAGATTGGAGTTCAGGCCCAGCGATCGCATGGCGATGAAAGCGATCAGCACGCCGACCGGCAACATCAGGATGGCGACCAGCGCGCTGCGCACGTGCATCAGGAAGACGATGCAGACCAGCGCGACGATGACCGCTTCCTCAATCAGCGTCCGTTTCAACGTGTCGATGGCGCGGTGTATCAGTTCGGAACGGTCGTACACCGTCTCGACGGTGACGCCGGCCGGCAAGCCGCCGCCGATTTCGTCGATCTTGGCTTTCAGGTTATGGATGACCTCCAGCGCGTTGGCGCCATAGCGCGCCATGGCGATGCCCGACACAACTTCGCCTTCACCGTTGAGTTCGGTCAGGCCGCGCCGTTCATCAGGCACCAGTTCGACGCGAGCGATGTCGCGGATCAGCACTGGCGTGCCCTTGTCGCTTTTGACGACTAGCATTTCAAGATCGCTTTTGCCGCGCAGGTAGCCCTTGCCGCGCACCATGTACTCGGTTTCGGCCATCTCGACGACGCGTCCGCCGACATCGCGGTTCGAGTCGCGGATGACCTGTGCCACCTTCATCAGCGGAATGCCGTAGGAACGCAGCTTGACCGGGTCGACGGTGACCTGGTAGGTCTGAACGAAGCCGCCGATCGAGGCCACTTCGGCGACACCATGGGCCTTGGTCAGTTGATAGCGGACGTACCAATCCTGAATGGTGCGCAGTTCGGCCAGCGTCTTGTCTTTGGCGAGCAACGCGTACTGGTAAACCCAGCCGACGCCGGTGGCGTCCGGCCCAAGCGACGGCGTGACGCCCTTCGGCATGCGGCTGGAGGCGAAATTGAGATATTCAAGGACGCGCGAGCGCGCCCAGTAGATGTCGGTGCCATCCTCGAAAATGATGTACACGAAGGAGGCGCCGAAGAACGAAAAACCGCGCACCACCTTTGATTTCGGCACCGACAGCATGGCTGTAGTGAGCGGATAGGTGACCTGATCCTCGACGACCTGGGGCGCCTGGCCGGGATACTCGGTATAGACGATGACCTGCACGTCCGAGAGGTCAGGCAAGGCATCGATCGGCGTGCGCAATACGGCATAAATGCCGGCGATAGTGATGAATAGGGTGGCGAACAAGACCAGGAAGCGGTTCCGGCCCGACCATCCGATAATATTGGCCAACATGGGGCGACTCTCCGTGGTTCTCGGTCAGTGACCGGCGTGCGGGTTGGCGCCGACGGCCGGCGTGCCGGCTCCCTGGTTTGCTGGCAGCGGCTTGACGGCCGTAATCACCCATTCGCCGGGCTGCCGCTCGACGAACTCGACGGCGACTTTGGCCCCCGGTTTCAGCCCTTGCAGCAGCGATGCGTTGGCGGCCTTGAACTCCATGGTCATGGTCGGCCATTTGAGGCTGGCGACCGGGCCGTGATTGAGACTGATCGTGCCGGCTGCCGCGTCAATGCCATCCACCGTACCTTCGGCCTGGTGGCTGGATCCTTTGGCGGCTGCCTGTCCGGGCACTGCCGGTTTTCCGTCCGTCGGGGCGGCACCGTGGGCGGCGTGGCCGAAACCGCCGACCGCTGCCTTGAGGTTGCTCTCGGCATCGATCAGGAAGTTGGCAGCGACCACCACCTGCTCGCCATCTTTGACACCCTCCAGCACTTCGACATGATTGTCGCTGCGGCCACCGAGCTTGATTTCGCGTGGCTCGAAGCGACCTTCGCCTTGCTGGATCAGCACGATCTGGCGGGCACCGCTGTCGATTACGGCGGAGGTCGGCAGCGTGACAACCTGGCCTTTGGCACCCACCGGCAGTTCGACCTGGGCGAACATCGACGGCTTGAGCAGCAGCCCCGGATTGGCCAGTTCGACGCGAACCGGTACCGTGCGCGTCTGGGCGTTCAAGGTCGGATAGACATAGCTGATCGTGCCTTCGAAGGTCTTGTCCGGGTAGGCGTTGATCCTGACCTTGGCCTTGGCCCCAGTCCTGACCTGGCCGATGTCCTGCTCAAACACGTCGGCGACCACCCAGACGGCCGACAGGTCTGCCACTTGGTAAAGCGCCTCGCCCGGCATGAAACGCATGCCCTGTAGCGCCTTCTTCTCGGTGACGATGCCGGAAACCGGCGAGCGGAAAGTCAGCGTGCGCCGCGCTTCGCCGGACTTGGCCAAGGCCTTGACCTGCTCCTCCGAAATATCCCAGTTCTTCAGGCGTAACAGGCTGGAATCGGCCAGTTGCTTCATGCCATCCCGCGCTGGGCCGTCGGCTTCCTTCAGCGATTCGACGCCTTGGGCGGCAATCGCGTATTCGCGCTGGGCGGAAACCAGTTCCGGGCTGTAGACCTCGA
Organism: Candidatus Accumulibacter phosphatis; assembly: GCF_000024165.1. Taxonomy (NCBI): domain Bacteria; kingdom Pseudomonadati; phylum Pseudomonadota; class Betaproteobacteria; genus Candidatus Accumulibacter; species Candidatus Accumulibacter phosphatis. Next base: position 94,695 of record NC_013193.1, read on the forward strand.
ACAGCGGCTGCCCCTTGCCGACCGGCTGGCCGGTGACATTGACGTGCAGGCGCTCGACGTAGCCCTCGAACTTGGGAGAGATCGCATAGATACGGCGCTCGTCCGGTTCGATACGACCGGCGGCGCGGACCACCTTGTCAAGGACGCGCAATTGGGCGGCTTCCGTCCGCACACCCAGTTTCTGCACCTTCTCGGTACTGATCTTGATCTGGTTGGCAGATGCCGGTTCGTCATCCTGCTCTCCCTCATAGACCGCGATGTAATCCATCCCCATCGGATCTTTCTTGGGCACAGGCGAAGTGTCGGGCAGCCCCATCGGATTGCGGTAGAAGAGCAGCTTTTTCTCTTTCTTGGCCGGCTCGGCTGAGGCGCTGGCGACCGATGCTGCATCGCCATGGGAAGCGTCACCACGTCCGCCCAGCCAGTAACCACTACCGGCTGCCATGGCAACCGCAATAACGCCGACGGTCAGTCCCGCACCCTTGTTCATAGATCTTCCCCTAAAAGACGTTCGATTTCGGCCAGACGCATCTGGGCGTCGACTTGAGCCTTAAGCTGGTCTTGTCTGGCCTGCCGGATTTGGCGCTGGGAATCTAGCAACGTGGCGAAATCCACCTTGCCGGTCTCGTAGCCGGCCAGTGCCGCCTTGAAGGTCAATTCGGCCTGCGGCAGCAGACTGTTTGTCAGCAGGTTTTCCGTGCGACGGGCGGCTTCGATGCCGGACAGGGCCTCGGCCAGTTCGGCGGAGACCTGGTTGGTGGTGGCTTCCTTGCGCGAGCGGGCGGCATTGAGCATCGACTCGGATTCCCGCTCCTGCGACCGCCGCGAAGACTGTTGCAGCGGGATATTCACTTCGAACATCAACTCCCATTCCTTGATGGAGTTCTGGTACTGGATGGGGGATACGCCCAGCGTAAAGTCGGGATAGCGGTTTTTGTAGGTCAGGTCGCGAGATTTCTCGGCAGCCTTGATTTTCGATTCGTCGGCGAACAGTTGCGGGTTGCGGGTGCGCACGCGCTCTTCCAGCGTGGCGTAATCCAGCGTCACCGGCGCCGGCAGCTTGCGCAACTGGGTTGGCACCTGCAACGGCGCATTGTTTGGGCGGGCCAGCAAGGCGTTCAGCCGGGCATGCAGGTGGTGCTGTTCGGTTTCCAAGGCAATCAACTCGTTGCGCATGTTGGTCTGCTCGACCTGGGCTCGGATGACATCCTGCTGTGCCGCCAGGCCGCCGGAATAGCGTACCTGGGCGACTTTTTCCAGGCGGGTCATCAGGTCGAGGATTTCCCGGGTCAATTGCTCATTGCGGTGCACGTAATAAAGCTGGGCGAAATTGACTTTGATCCGCCCGGCCACATCTGCCCAGGTGCCCAGCGCACGACCCTTGGCTCCGTCGGCTTCAAGCTCTGCAATCTCGCGCTTCAGGTCGCGCTTGCCAAACCAGGGAATGTCCTGCATCAGCAGGTAACGGGTGCTGCCGACGCGACTTGGGGAAAGCGTTGCGCTTTGTTCGCCCATCCGGGTGATGTCGCGCAATTCAGTACGGAATTTCGGGTCGGGCAAGGCACCAGCTGGCGTCACCCGCTCGCCCGATGCTTCGGCCTCGGCCTGCATCGCGGCGTACTCCGGATTGCGCGTCTTGGCGTAATTGATCAGGGTGTCGACGTTCGCACCGAGGGCGGCCTCCTGGGCAAGAACGGGCGCGCCAGAGGCGGTGGCAAGCGCCAGGATCAAAATGGATAACGGCCTGAGTCGGCGCATGCGACCTCCTGAAATATTCATTTTGTGGAGCATGCTGGCAGCGAGATGGAATCACCCTCTCGCCGCCAGTCGATCTTGCTATTTGGTTGGTTCGAAATGGACGACGGTGATGGCACCTTTCACGGTGTCGGCCATGAAGCGAATCTTATCGCCGGACTTCATTTGGTCCAACCAGGCGGCATTTGAAACCTTGAAGACCATGGTCATCGCCGGCATGTTCAGGTTGGTCAACGGGCCGTGCGACAAGGTCACCTTGCCAGCGGCCTTGTCCACTTTTTTGACCTGGCCGTCGACCATTTGCATTTCAGCGGACGCGGCGGCCGGTGCAGCCATGGCATGGCCGGCGTGGTTGCCTGCAGCCTGGACCGAAACGGCTCCGAGAGATGCAATGGCCATCAGGGAGGCGGTGATGAGTGTTTTCATGGGTTTCTCCTATTGGGATCAATGTTTGGCAAAGATGCTGGCTTCACCGCCGGACTGGACCAGCAGCGTGTTGTAGGGAACGGGTTTCGAACTTTCCATGCCTGGCGAACCGGGGGGCATCGAAGGCACCGCGATGCCAAGGGCTTTCGGCTTTTCCTTGAGCAGGCGCTGGATGTCGCCAGCAGGCACATGGCCCTCGACCACATAACCGGCTACCTTGGCGGTATGGCAGGAGCCGAGGCGGTCTGGCATCCCCAGTCGCTTCCGGGTTGCCGGGACGTCCATGACATTGTGCGCGCGAACCTCGAAGCCCGCGTCCTTCAGGTGGTCAATCCACTTGCCGCAGCAATCGCAGTTCGGGTTCTTGTAGACATCGACCATTTCGCCTGCCGTTGCGACGGAGGAAAGGCCGGCACCGAAGGCTGTGATCAAGGCGAGAACAAGGACGTGGTTACGCATGGCGAGGCTCCTGGTTGAATCGAGTGGCGTCAGCAGTATGGATAGGCAATGCCAACAATTAGCTGTCCCGCTGATTACATTTGTGTAATGTTGGGCCGCCTAGGGAACCGCTGATCAATGGACCTCAACACGCGCAAAGGCCCCTCCAAGTCGGCAAACCGAGCGCTCGCGGTCAGGCGTCGCGCCGTACCGGCCGATTTCTCCGGGGTTCAAAGCCTCGTCCTGGCCTTTGCCGCTCCTTTTCGGGGCCCTTCGCCGTGCTCAGGACGCATCTTGGCTGTGAAGGGCCAGAAGCTGTCGCTTGGCGATGACCAGATTGGCCAGCGCAAAGAGGATGTGCAACTGGGTGTTACGTCCGCCCCTGTGAAAGGCCTGTAGTGGGTTGGCTATCCCGCTAACGGCGAGGAAGAAAGCAGGAACGGAGCCGGAAGGAGAGTGGGACGGGGAAGGTCAAGGAAGGGCTGGGACAGCTCTGCTATCGTGGGAAGCTTGACGACCACCCGGAGAGAAAGGAGCCCAGCCCATGCAACGAATTGTAGCCGGCATCAGCACGCTTGAGCAGCACCTGGAGACGGTGAAGGGGAAGCGCGAGGTCTATCGACCGCCGTCGTGTCCGCACTGCGGAATCAAGCTCCTGTGTCAGCACGGGTACTACTACCGGAAGGCCGATCGGCGAGTGCAGCGGCCCTCGCTCAACCCGGTGCCGATCTGCCGTTACCGCTGTGGCGGTTGCCGGCGCACCTGTTCGCGCCTCCCCGAGTGCATTGCCCCACGGCGTTGGTACGACTGGTCGGTGCAACAGAACGCCCTGTCGGCTCGACTCGACGGCCGGCCTGTCGGCGGCGGTGGCGACGACGGACAGCCTGCCGTGCGCAGTACCGGTCGCTGGTGGGCCTGGCTCCAGGCTCGCGGACCGATCTTCGCGTTTTCTCTGCGTTGCCGCTTTCGCGAGCTGGGTCGGGCGAGTGACTTCACGGGGTTCTGGCGCCAGGTGTTCGCCACGCTCGGCCTGCCACGAGCCATGGCCTGGCTGGACCGGGAGATGAGCGTCCCATGATCGGCTGATCCCCAAACGGCGGCAGACAGTGGGGGCCCCGCCCGGGCGGGGCCCCCACACACTTTGCGACTGTCATTGACGCGGCGATTGCGCTTTGATGGCGACTCCCATTTTTCACGAGGAGTGGTCATGAACGAAATCGATCCGCAAGCCCTGTTTCGCTTCTCCGTCCTGGGTCCGCTGATCAGTCGGCAGCGGCTGGCGCGGGGTGAGCTGCAAAAGAGCCTGCGTGAGCTGGCAACGCGCGAGTACGTCATCCCCGGCACCGATCGGCGCTTGCTCGGCGAGAAGACGATCGAGGGGTGGTACTACCGCTACCGCGCGCGCGGCCTCGATGGGCTGATCCCGAAGGTGCGTGCCGATCGCGGCCAGTCGAAACTGTCGGCGTCCGTCCAGGCGGCTATTCTCGCCGCCAAGCGCGAGAATCCCCGGCGCTCGATTCGCCAGATCCAGCGCGTGCTCGAGATCGGCGGCATCGTCGCGCGGGGCACCCTGTCGCGCTCGAGTCTCCACCGCCTGCTCCAGCAACACGGTCTGTCGCGGCTCCCCGGCTCGGCGAGCCTGCCCGAGGAGAAACGCAGCTTCGTCGCCGCCTGCGCCGGTGAGCTCTGGTACAGCGACGTGATGCACGGCCCACGCGTGCCGATCGGCGGTCGTTTGGGCAAGAGCTATCTGGTGTCGCTCTTCGACGACGCGTCCCGGCTCGTCGCTCACGGCGCCTTCTGCCGCGGCGAGACGGCGCTGGACATTGAAGGCGTCCTCAAGCAGGCGCTCCTCAAACGGGGCGTACCGGTCAAGCTAGTCGTCGATAACGGTGCCGCCTATGTCGCGCAGACGCTACAGGGGATCTGCGCGCGTTTGGGCATCGTCCTGGTCCATTGTCGGCCCTACGCGCCCGAGAGCAAGGGGAAGATCGAGCGCTGGCACCGGACCTGCCGCGATCAGTTTCTCAGCGAGGTCGAGGAACGCCATGTCCTGAGTCTGGACGATCTCAACGCGCGGCTGTGGGCCTGGCTGGAGCAGGTCTATCACCGCACCCCGCATGACGGCCTTGAGGGCCAGACGCCGCTCGCTCGGTATCAGCAGGATCTGCCGAAGATCCGTTTGCTGGGGCCACTGGCGGCGACGCTCGATACGCTGTTCCTGCACCGCGTCCGCCGTTTGGTGCGCAAGGATGGCACGGTGTCGTATCAGGGCGGGCGCTTCGAGGTGCCTTTCGAACTGACGGGCAAGACCGTTTGCCTGCGCGTCGATCCGCACACCGAGACGGTGGTCGGCGTCGAGAACGACGCCGGCGAGTTGATCGGCCGGGCGACACCGCTCGATGCGTTGGCCAATCGCGATCGGCGGCGACGTCAGCCGGACCCGGTGGCGGCCGTACCGGTCAAGCGCCCCGCTGGGCCGAATCTGGTCGAGCTGGTGTATGAGCAGTACTACGGCCGCCAAGGAGACTGAAGATGGAACTGCAACACTTTGGGCTGCGCCACTCGCCGTTGGGCAAGGAGACCCGCGAGTTGTGGGACGACGGGATGCTCACGCGCTTGCGCGAGCGCTTCCAGTGGTTGCTGCAATCGCCGGGGATCGGGCTGCTCACCGGCGAGGCGGGAGTGGGCAAGACGGCAGCGCTGCGGGCGGTGACGGCGACGCTCAATCCGCATCGCTATCAGGTGATCTACCACGCGGAGACGGACTTCGGCCGCCTCGATCTGTATCGGTGCCTGGCGCAGTCGCTGGGCCTGGCACCGAGCTATCGGCGGGCGCTGTTGTGGCGGGAGATCAAGGCGCATATCCACCATCTGGCGGATGGCAAGCAACTCCTGCCGGTGTGGATCCTCGACGAGGCACAGAATCTGCCGCCGGACTTCTTCCGCGATTTCCCGGCCTTCCTCAACTTCGCTTTCGACTCGCGCGATCTGATGAGTGTCTGGCTGGTCGGCCATCCGGTGCTCGCGCAGACGCTGCAACGCGCCCCATATGCGGCGCTCGCCGGACGCATTCAGGCGCGCGTGCACTTGACGCCGGTGTTCGAGCGCGAGCGCTTTGCGCGACTGATCGAGCATGGGCTGAAGAGCGCCGGCAACTCGTCTACGCTGCTCACCGATTCCGGCATGGAGATCTTGCGCCAAGCGAGCAAGGGGCTGCCCCGGAATGCGGCGCGTATCCTGCGCACCGCCATGCGTCTGGCGCTGCCGCGCGGGCTCAATCATCTGCCCGACGAACTGTTGCAACTGGCCATCGAGGAACTCCGATGAGCCGCCGTCGTCACGCTGGCTTCCCCGAGGGTCTCTCCGACGAAGCCGCCGCGGCGCTTTGCGACTTCCTCTTCCAACTCGCCACCGCCTGCGAGAGTCACTATCTCGTGCAACTGCGCCGCCATCACGATCGCCAAAGGAATCTGTACGATCCCGAGGACCCCTGGCGCTTTCCGCCTAACGCTCCCCGATCCCGATAGGCCCCTTGTCCCACCCTGTCGCCGGAGCCAGTCCTCCCGGCGACAGCGTGGGACTTTCGGCTTGTCTCACCCCGAAATAGCTCGGGACAAAGAATCCAGAATAGGGCGGGACGTAACACTGGGCCGTGTTCTTCTTCAGTCCCTTGTAGCGGACCTTGCGATGGCTGAAGAGGTTCTTCACGATGTGAAAGGGGTGCTCGACCTTCGAGCGGATGCTCGCCTTGACCGATTCCAGGCGCCGCAGCAGTGGGCCAAGCTGGCTCTCCTTCGGGATCGCCTTCAGCTTGCTGCGCTTGGTCGCCACCTGCCAGTCGATGTCCCGGTCTTTCAACTCTTCGCGCTTCTCGACACCGGTGTAACCGGCATCCAGATACACGGTCGTCTCTTCGCCGTGCAGCACTTCGGCGGTCTGCGTCACGTCGGCGGCGTTCGCCGCCGTTCCGACCACCGTATGCACCAGCCCGCTCTCGGCATCGACCCCGATGTGCGCTTTCATGCCGAAGTGCCACTGGTTGCCCTTCTTCGTCTGGTGCATCTCCGGATCGCGGGCCTTCGCTTCGTTCTTCACCGACGGCGGTGCGGCAAGGATCGTCGCATCGGCAATCGTTCCCTCGCGCATCATCAGCCCCTTGGCCGTCAGTTGCGCGTTGATCGCCGCGAAGATGGCCTTCGACAGGTCCTTCTCTTCCAGCAAGTGGCGAAACTGCAGCAGCGTCGTCGCATCCGGCACCGCCTCTCGCGACAGATCGATCCGCACGAATCCCCGCAACGCCTGGCTGTCGGTGATCGCATCCTCTACCCCCTCGTCCGACAGGCCGTAGCATTGCTGGACCAGGTACACCCGCAGCATGCGCTCCAGCCCGATCGGCGGCCGGCCGCGCTTCCCTTTCGGGTAGTACGGTTCGATGATCGCCAGCACGTCTTGCCAGGGGATGACCCGTTCCCTGTCGGCAAGAAAGCGCTCGCGTCTGGTTACCGGCCTCTTCGCGGCAAACTCGGCTTCCGAAAAGCTGATCTGCTTCACTGGCACAATCCCATCGTCAGCGCCGGGCACATCATACCAGCGGCATCGTCCACCGCGACGATTAAGTCAATGATTCTCTTGTTCGTCCCATGGTCATGGCTGCCATGGTGGTGACTGTCGGCCTTTTTGCTCTTGCTCACCGGCAGTTTCGGCATCTCGGCGGCCGGCTTTGCTTCGTGGTCGTCATGTACGAAACCTTTCAAAAACGTAACGCGTAGGTCAGCGTCCTGTTGGTATCGGACTCATAAGATGGCATCGCGGTTGGACGAAATGAGTCCGACACGATTAACCCGATGTCACAAGGAGAGAACCATGAAAACGAATTTTTCCAAACTTGCCCTGATCGCTGCGATCGGCCTCGCTGCCGCCGGAACGAGCTACGCGCACGAAGATTATTCCGAAGCCCGCATCGACCACTGGCTGCGCCACGTTTCGGAAAGCCAGAGCGCTCCGACGGCCAATCAACTGGCTCCGTTCGGCTACGCCGCCACGAAAAATGCCGACCGTGAGGTCAGCCTGCCCAGCGGTGGCAAGTATTTCAACGTCACGCGCCTGGAAACTCTCAAGCTCAATGTCGGTGGCAAGAGTGTTGTCTGGACCTTCGATACGCTCGGCACGGCGGCCTTTCCGCTCTCCAAGATCGTACCGGAAGCCGACGGCATCACAGTCTATCTAACCGAGAACCATTTCTACCAAGGCAGTTGATCAGCCTGACAGATGAGTGACGAACTTGTCACTTACTGGATGGCAAATTGTCAGGATCAACACCCTACTATTCATACTGCAGTACAACTTCTTGAGGAGATTGAAATGATGAAAAAAATGCTGATGGTTGCCCTGATGAGCGCGGTCTCGGTGACCGCATTCGCATCCGATGCCGCTCGTGCTGCTGCAAAGCAAGTGATTGAGCTGAAGGATGGCTCGACGGTCTACATTTTCAAGGATGGGAAAATGGGCATGGAGGACAAACTCGGTCGTTCGATTCGCATGAAGAAAGACACCGTGATGGAAACCAAGGATGGTCAGAAGATCATCATGCACGGCGACGAAGTCATGCGCCTCGACAACCTGTTGAAGGAAGGTCATACGGGCGGTTGATTTCCCACGTCACGTGAATGCAGCGGCTCCTTCGGGGGCCGTTTTCATTTTGAGGCACCGTTCAAGCATCACCTTCAATTCCAGTATCCATTGGGCGTGATCTCTGGACTGGCCTTGCTCGTATAGCCTCAGAGCAATCTGTCGGAAGACGGCATAGATCGCCGGGTCGAAATGCTGGCCTGTTTCCCGTTCCATGATGTTCAGTGTCTCTTCCAAGGACGACACTGGTTTACATGGGCGAACAGAGCGAACGCGAGAACACCGTCAGCGCGTAATCATTCACTCCCCTACGCGGTTGCCGGGATGGCGGGGATCGTGGGGAGCTGCAAGCCTTTGCGGGCGGCGGCGATGACGGTGCCGAGGTACTGCCAGGCGGATGCTCCGCGACGGCGACAGGTTTCGATGAGGCTGGCGAGGAAAGCGAAGGCGCGGGATCCCTCTTCAGAGCGTGTGCCGTGGCTGATGGTGCGCGAAATCACCCAGTGCCGAAGCGCCTGTTCCGCGGCGTTGTTGGAAAGCGGCAGGTGGGGCTCGGCAACGGGACGCAGGATCACGTCCCAGTCGTAGAGGAATTCGCGCACGACGCTACGCAGCACCGAGTGGTCATCCATCCGATGGGCTTCGCACAGGTGCCGCAGTCGCTCAATCTCGTTCGCGTAGCGGGCCGGGAGTCCTTCCGGCGGCGGATCGATCCGCGCCGCGTAGATGGCGGCCATCAGCGTCTTCATGATGCCTTCCATCTCTTGCCCCACCCCGGAGACTCGCGCGTCGCTCGATTCGGCCAGCCCTCTCAGTTTGCGCAGCAGGTGCGGCCAGCAACGCAAGCGGTTTGCCCAGGCGCGATAGACGCCGTAGCCATCGCTGATGAGCAGGCCGGCAAAGCCGTCCTGCAGGGCGTTCTCCAGCATTTCCCGGCTGCGTGGGCCGATCAGGAACAGCACCGTGTGGGTCGTCACCAATGCCCACAGCCACAGCAGCGTGCCGGACTCCGGCCACGAGGTCTCATCGACATGCAGTTGCGCTGCCTGCACGATGTCGGCCACCAGGGCGTCCTCCAGCGGCAGACTGGCGCGGCCCGCTTCCCGGATGGTTTCGTCGATGACGCCCGTACTCAGCGTCAAGTCGAACAGTTCCATCAGCAATTCGCGAATGCTCGCCCGCGACAGGCGCATGCGCACCGCCAGCAGGACGATCACCCCGGCCAGCCGGGGACCCACGAGACGCCATTCCCCGAGCTCAACCTTCTCCCATTGCCCGTCGGCCGGCGCCCGCCAAGCTTGCGCACGGCTGACATGGCCGCAGGAGCAGCTCACTTCAAGCAGCGTGTGACGGGTGACGCTGAACGTCAACCCGATCAGGCTCTCGACCGGCGGCGCAATGTCGACTTCGTCCCAAGCCGTGTAAGCCTGCGACGCGGCATCCGCCGACAACACTGCCGCACAAGCGGCGCAGATCTCGGGACGGTGCTCGCACCGGGCGGTGATCGCCAGCTTCTGACTGCGACCATGACCTGGACTGCCCGGTTGCTTGCCGGGCCGCTTCCCAGACCCCTTCTTGGCCGATTGCCGCTGCCCATCAACCGGTGGAGCCTGTTCCGTCTCTTCCGTAGAGCTTCCAGCCGTCTCCGCGGCGACGTCGGCATTGCCGCGCTCGTCCGCCGCGCCATTCTGTTCCTCCGAGCCACCTGTCTTCGCCCAGGGCGGTTGGCTGGTCGGCGGACGCGAGCTGTTGTCCGGGTTCTGATTCAGCCGATCCTGCAACTCCTTTACGTCGTGCAACAGCCGCTTCGACACTTCCAGCAAAAGCTCCGCCGGCAGCTTCTTCAGCCACTCGTCGTTCATCTGGAACAGGTCATGTTTGCTCAGGTGCATCGTGCCGCGTCTGTCAGGTCGTCTGCAAGTTCCGCAACTATGCCATACAAATCATCAGGCTGGCAGCTTTTCTTAAGGGGGTGTGAACGATTACGTCAGCGCGGTCGTCAGCGAGCGCCTCGCCTCGCGCGGACACGCCACCGTCAGCGCCCGCGTCGACCGCCGCCGCGAGGCGACACTGAACTTCGCCATCGGCGCCGCCGTCGCGCAGCGGCGGGGAATCGTCCCCGGCGCCAGTGTGCCGCTGCGACTGCAGAAGCCAGCGATCCGCCTGCTGCCCGGCGATGTGGCGATTGCCGGACAGGCGGGAACTTCCGGCAAGGGGCAATCCCCATGAGCGGTGCCGTGCCCGGACAAAGCATACCGTTACCGGGAAGAGATGTCGGAGATCCGTGGCGACGCGCCCGATGGGGGATCGTGGTGGCGGCAAACCGCCGACAGCAGACGATCGCGGTCCGCGAGAGCAGCCGTTCACCGCATCACCCGGCAACACGGAAGCCACCGTTCGCAATTCGGCCCAGTGGGAGCGAAGCTCCAATTTGAGGCCATATAAGCATTTGCTGTTCCTTAATAGGCCGATTCTGACAAACGGCGCCCTTCCTCCTGCTCTCAAAACACTGTCGGTCCAGCCGGCACGCGGGCATTGCTTTTCCACGATCAGTGCGGCACCAGTTCCATCCGGTCGTTTGCCAGGTCGAGGTAGGACGGGTCACCGCGGCAGACCCACCCCAGCATCTGGCCTGGCGGTTCCGGCCGCCGACGGAATTGCGCGAGCGTCTTGTCGTATTGCATGCTGCTGGTGGTCGAGCGCTCGATGCGCGGGAAGTGCTCGTGCAGACCGGCCAGCACCGTCTCGCCGATGTTGGCGCGGAAGGCGGTTACCTGCTGGTCGGGCCGATCGCCAGAACGAAGTAGCACCCCTGGTCCACCACTCGCGTCATAACGTCGTTGCACTTCAGAGTTGAATCTGCCTCCTCGATAAATCGCTTCATTCCTGCACCTCCGTACAGGAATTAACGCACCACGCCCTAGCAGCCTGTCGGACTTTCGGCTTGCTCCCCACCGGATATGCTATAATCATGCCTTTTGAAGCAACCGAGGGCCGGCATGTCCCACTTCATCGTCACCGACCGTAAGACCGACTACCTGCTACCGCCGTCACTGGACGATTGGCTGAACCAGGATCACCTGGCGCGATTCATCGTGGAGGTAGTCGACCAGCTGGACCTGTCGAAGCTGACGCGACAGTACGCTGGACGTGGATCGAAGGCGTACCATCCGGCGACCCTGCTGGCAATTCTGGTCTATGGCTACGCCACGGGTATTTTCTCCAGCCGCAGGCTGGAGCGGGCAACCTACGATTCGGTAGCCTTCCGCTACATTGCCGCCGGAAGCCATCCCGATCACGACAGCCTGGCGACGTTCCGCCGGCGTTTTCTGGACGAACTGAGCGACCTGTTTCTGCAGGTCCTGGCGATGGCCAAGGAAATGAAGCTGCTCAAGCTAGGTAACGTCTGTCTTGACGGCACGAAGATCGACGCCAACGCCTCAAGGCACAGCGCGCTCTCCCACGGACACATCGAAAAGCTGGAAGCCCAGCTCAAGGCTGAGGTGCAGGAACTCTTCAGCTTGGCGGAACAGGCGGATCAAGCCGACGTTCCGGACGGCGTCAGCCTGCCCGAAGAAATCAAGCGTCGTGAAGATCGGCTGGCGGCGATGGCAGTGGCCAAGGCGAAGATTGCTGCCCGGGCCGAAGAGCGTTATCAGCGAGAGAAAGCCGATTACGACGAGAAAATGGCGCGGCGCGCGGCCAAGGAAGAAGCGGCCGGCAAGAAGTTGGGCGGCAAGCCGCCGAAAGCCCCCGAGCCCGGCGCACGGGACAGTGACCAGATCAATCTGACCGACGAAGAATCGCGCATCATGCCGGTGGCCGGTGGCGGCTTCGAACAAGCGTACAACGCCCAGGCCGGGGTTGATGCGGCGACGATGCTGGTTGTGGCGGTCGGCGTGACGCAAGCCCCCAATGACAAAGAGCAGGTCGAGCCGATGCTGGCGACGCTCAAGGCACAAGCCGAGGTGCTGGGTCCCGTGGAAAGTTTGATCGCCGACAGTGGCTTCTGCAGCGAGAAGAACATCAAGGCATGCGAGGCCGCCAGTATCGATCCGGTGATCGCGGTGGCTCGCGACGAGCACCACCCTGACTGGCGGGAGCGGCACAGCGAACCGGCGCCGCTGCCGGAGAATGCGACACCCGTGCAGGCCCTGTCGCATCGCTTGAAGACCAAAGCGGGACGAGCCCTCTATGCCTTGCGCAAGCAGACCGTCGAGCCGGTCTTCGGTATCATCAAATCGGTCATGGGCTTTCGCCAGTTCTCGCTGCGCGGTTTGAAGAAGGTCACGGGCGAGTGGACGCTGGTCTGCCTGGCGTGGAACTTGAAGCGCATGGCCAAATTGCGCCCACAGTAGGGAAAACGAGGAGAAAACCGTCCAAAAGGCCGCAAAGTCGAGAAAATCCGGCCTTTTCATTCCGCATTGTGAAATTTGGCGGTTTTCTAAACCTCAAGTCCGACAGGCTGCTAGTTTGGAGTACACAGCCAAGGGGTTTTCACACAGCCTCGGTCGCAAGGGCAACTGTTGGGACAACGCACCGATGGAAAAGCTGCTGGGATTCACTGAAGACTGAACTGGTGCATCACTGTCGCTTCGCGACCCGCGAGCAGGCCAAACGCGAGATCACGGAATACATCGAGATCTTCTACAACCGCATCCGAGAGCAGGCTCGACTCGGCCATCTGTCGCCCACCGCTTTCAGTCAGCAATACTATGCAATGCAGATGGCCGCTTAACCCGTCGGACTCTACGATTTGCAACCGACCTCAATATCACCGGGTACGGTTGTGCAGACGAAGTGGGGGCCGATTATATCACCCGCCCCCGTTCGCCCGATTTGCCCCGGATCAGAACAGGAAAGCCTGTTTTTCCGACGCAGCCGCGGGCTGATTGTCGGCCCCGAAGACGCGGAGCTGACGCGGCCGGAACCAGACCTGCTGGCCGACCACCAGTTGCAGCGCCTCGTGGCGCTCGCGCGACAGTTCGACTTCGACGATTACCCGCCCATGCAGTAACTCGATACGGACCACCGGTCCGATCGGATGCACATGCTGCACAGTCGCCTCTAGGCTGCCTTCGGCAATCGAGTGGGTGATGTCGATATCGTGCGGCCGGACGAAGGCGGTGGCCCGCTCCGGCTTCTCGCGGCACTCGACTTCGGCGTAACCTCCCTGCACCCGGCTATGGAAGACGTTCACGTTGCCGAGGAACTGGTACACGAAGGGCGAGGCGGGGCTGGAATACACCTCGTCCGGCGAGCCGATCTGCTCGATCTTGCCGTGGTTCATGACCACCACGCGATCGGCGACTTCCAGCGCTTCTTCCTGGTCGTGGGTGACGAACACCGACGAGATGTGCATGTCGTCGTGCAGGCGGCGCAGCCAACGGCGCAGTTCCTTGCGTACCTTGGTGTCGAGCGCGCCGAAGGGCTCGTCGAGCAGCAGCACCTTGGGCTCGACGGCGAGGGCGCGGGCCAGTGCAATCCGCTGCCGTTGGCCACCGGAGAGTTGCGACGGATAACGATCCGCCAGCCAGTCGAGCTGGACCAGGCCGAGCAGTTCCATGACCCGGCGCTTGATCTCGGCATCGGACGGGCGCTCCTTGCGCGGCTTGACGCGCAGGCCGAAGGCGACATTCTCGAATACCGTCATGTGGCGGACAGCGCGTAATGCTGGAAGACGAAACCGACATTGCGCTCGCGGGCGTGCACATGGGTCGCTTCGGCGCCGGAGAACAGGATCTCGCCCTGATCGGCGGTTTCCATGCCGGCGATGATGCGCAGCAAGGTCGTCTTGCCGCAACCGGAGGGGCCGAGCAGCGCGACCAGCTCTCCGGTCGGGATATCGAGGTTGATGTTGTCGAGCGCGACGAAATTGCCGAAGCGCTTGGAGATGTTGCGGATTTCGATGCTCATGAAGTTTTCTCGCCGGGGAGTTCAGCGTTCAGCATGTCGGTCTCGGCCTTCATGCGCCATTCGACGATGGTCTTGGCCACCAGCGTCACCAGTGCCAGCAGGGCCAGCACGGAGGCGGCGGCGAAGGCGCCGATCGCGTTGTATTCGTTGTAGAGGATCTCGACGTGCAGCGGCAGCGTGTTGGTCTCGCCGCGGATGTGGCCGGAAACCACCGACACCGCGCCGAATTCGCCCATCGCCCGGGCGTTCGACAGGATCACGCCGTAGAGCAGGCCCCACTTGATATTGGGCAGGGTGACGCGCCAGAACATCTGCCAGCCGGAGGCGCCGAGCGAGATTGCCGCCTCTTCCTCGTCCTTGCCCTGCGACTGCATCAGCGGGATCAGCTCGCGGGCGATGAAGGGGAAGGTGATGAACAGGGTGGCGAGAATCATGCCCGGCACGGCGAAGATGATCTTGACGTCCTTGGCCGCCAGCAACCCGCCGAAATAGCCCTGCGAGCCGAACATGAGGATGAAGATCAGGCCGGCGACCACCGGCGACACCGCGAAGGGCAGGTCGATCAGCGTGATCAGCAGGCTCTTGCCCTTGAACTCGAACTTGGCGATGGCCCAGGCCGCAGCGACGCCGAACAGGATGTTGAAGGGCAGCACGGCCAGCGCAATGACGATGGTCAGCCAGATCGCCGAACGGGTTTCCGATTCCTTCAGCGCCTCAAGATAGATCGGCAGGCCCTGCGCCAGCGCTTCGACGAAAACCGCGACCAGCGGCAACCCGAGGAAGAAGAACAGGAAGCCGAGGCCAACCGTCAGCAGCGTGTAACGCACCCAGGCCGGTTCCTGCGTGGCGCGTGTCAGTTTGTTGCTACTCATGCCGCACCCGCCTTGGTCTTGCCGGCAGCCACTTCCAGCGGCTCACTGTTTTTGTGCCGATTGGCTGCCCACCATTGCAGCGCATTGATGACCAGCAGCAGCACGAAGGAAATGGCCAGCATGACCACGGCCAGCGCCGTGGCGCCGAGCACGTCGTACTGCTCCAGCTTGGAGATGATCAGCAGCGGCACGATTTCGGAAATCAGCGGCAGGTTGCCGGCGATGAAGATGACCGAGCCGAATTCGCCGAGCGCCCGGGCAAAGGCCAGCGCGAAGCCGGTGAGCAAGGCCGGGCCGATGGCCGGGAAAATCGCTTTTACGAAGGTCTGCCAGCGCGAGGCGCCGAGCGAGGCGGCTGCCTCCTCGACTTCGGTTTCGATATCCTCGATCACCGGCTGCAAGGTGCGGACGACGAAGGGCAGGGTAATGAAGGTCAGGGCGACGATGATGCCGAGCGGCGTATAGGCCACCTTGACCCCCAGTGGCTCAAGGTACTGCCCCAACCAGCCGTTGCCGGCGTAAAGCGTGGCCAGCGTGATGCCGGCCACCGCTGTCGGCAGCGCGAATGGCAGATCGACCAGCGCATCGACGAAGCGCTTGCCGGGAAAAGAATAGCGAACGAGGATCCAGGCTACGATCAGCCCGAAGAAGGCATTGATCGACGCGGCCAGCAACGACGACACGAAGGTGACACGAAAGGCCGCCAGCGAGCGTTCGCCGAGCGCGATGTCGAGAATCTGGCCGAAACCGAGTTCGGACGCCTTGAGTATCATGCCGCCGAGGGGCAGCAGGATCAGTAACGAGAGATAGACCAGCGTATAGCCCAGCGCCAGACCGAAGCCAGGCAACACGCGTTGGGATTTTGCGGACATGAGTATTCTTGTTTTTTTGGCCAAATTCTCCGGTCGACCGCAGCAAAGCCTCAGGCCGGGCAGAACCCGGCCGGCTTTGGCGGGCGGGCGAACGCTTACTTGGCGACGTAAATCTGGTCGAAAGTGCCGCCATCCTTGAAGTGGGTGGCAAATGCCTTGTTGGCACCGCCGAACACCTCATCGACGGTGAATGTCTTCACCGGCGGGAAGAACGCCGCATACTTCTTCAGCAGCTCGGCGTCACGCGGCCGCAGGTAGTTCTGCGCGGCGTTCTCCTGGCCTTCTTTGGACCACAGGTACTCCAGGTAAGCCGTGGCCTGCTTGCGCGTTCCCTTCTTGTCCACCACCTTCTCGACGACAGCGACCGGGAACTCGGTCTGCATGGTCAGGCTGGGATAGACCACCTCGAAATTGCCCTTGCCGAATTCCTTGGCGATCATTTCGGCTTCGGATTCAAAGGTGATCAACGCATCGCCCATGCCACGCTGCATGAAGGTCGTTGTCGCGTCACGGCCACCGGCGGCGAACAGCGGAGCGTTCTTCAACAGCTTGCCGACGAATTCCTGCGCCGTTTTGTCGCTGCCGCCCGGTTGCTTGAGCGCCCAAGCCCAGGCCGACAGATAGGTATTGCGGCCGTTGCCGGTGTTCTTCGGGTGCGGCATGATGACCTGAACACCCGGCGCTGCCAGGTCGGCCCAATCCTTCAGGGCCTTGGGATTGCCCTTGCGCACGATGAAGACCATCGCCGATGTGTAGGGCGAAGCGTTGTTCGGGAACTTCTTTGCCCAGTCCTTGGCGACCAGACCTTTCTCGGCCAAGAACTCGATATCGTTGGCCTGATTCATCGTCACCACGTCGGCCTCCAGCCCGTCGGCCACGGCCCGCACCTGCTTGGTCGAGCCGCCGTGCGACTGCTTCAACTCCACGCTTTCGCCAGCGTTGGCTTTCCAGTGCTTCTGGAACATCGGGTTGTAGTCCTTGTAGACATCGCGCGCGACGTCGTAGGACGCGTTGAGCAGCGTGGCATCTGCCAGGGCGGCCCCGGCAACCAGGCTGAGCAGAACGGTAGCTATCGATTTACGGAAATGGGTCATGATTCACCTCGCTATGGATGGCCGCTAATCTAGCGGAGTCACTTATAACCACAAAGACGGTTTTTGAATTTGCTTATAACCCGGCAATCAAATAGCCGGTAATGCTGCATATTGGACGGCGGAATGTTTGAAATAAGCCATAACCCGTTCCGGTGTTTTGCTGAGGCACTCCATGAATCGGCTCGCCTTTTGCAATGAGGCAGGTTGGAAAAGATGGAGTCCGACGGATCGTGTAATTTGACGATTAGGAGGACACAGGCTTACCCAGAATCAGTCGAAGCGAACAGCAATCTGCTTCCCATCAGATTTTGTACAAACCCCGGCGGGGTCTTGGCCCGGCCCCCAAGTCAGTAGGCATCGAATCGTCTCCCCATTGGGGGCACGTAGTACCGGCGATGCCGAACTCCTTAGGTGATCTCTATCCACGCCGCTGGCAATTCGGTCGTAATGTTTGCCAGGGCCATACAACTTACGCATTTCTGCTAGGTCTTGATGACGCCTAATCTCAAATCCTCGCCCCTCATATCGTGCTCCTTCGAGTTCCAGAACCATGACCGGCACCTGTGTGCCGTCGTGGCTAAAGGAGCCAGTGACGGGTGAGGACTCGTTCACCGATTCCAGCTGATGGGTATGCCCGGCACAACCGGAAAGTGTCACGCCCAAGATACAAGTGGGGAGTATTTTTGCAACCGCAGACATGCGACCCTCCTTCTATTTCAACACGAAGCGAACCGTTGCTGTGGCTTTGCCCGGCACGGATACCAACGCGACAATCTTGCTGTTGGCAAATTTGAAACTGCCTGTGGCTTCCAGTTGCTGGCCTACCGGTTTCAACTCGACTTCCTGCTTATCAGCACCGACGAGGATGGTCAGCTTGGCGTTGGACTTCGAGACATCCACCGGCTTGCCATGATCGCGCAAATGCAACTGAATCAAATCCGGCTTGACCACCAGTTCGTAATCCACATCCTTGACCTCGCTGACGACGCCGCCGTGAAGCGGCTTGCGTTCGTGGCCATGGTCGTGACCACCGGCGGCGAAGGCAAGGCCGGACATGGAGAAGGCAAAAGCGGCGAGAAAATAAATCGGTTTCATGGGATTTCCTTTCGTAGAGCAATAATTAGAGCGCACCGGCATCGCTATCGTTCATCAGGCGTTCCGCATCCTTGCGGCCGAACAGCCAGAACATGGCGGGTGTCAGGAAGGTGTCGAGCAGGGTTGAGCTGATCAGGCCCGAAAAGATGACCACTGCGACCGGATGCAGGATTTCCGTACCCGGCCGCTCGGCCTCGAACAACAACGGTGCCAGCGCGAAGGCCGTCACCAGCGCCGTCATCAAGACGGGTGCAAGACGTTCCAGAGAGCCGCGCAGGATCATCTTGTGGTCGAAGTTCTCGCCTTCGATGCGCATCAGGTTGATGTAATGGCTGACCTTGAGGATGCCGTTGCGTACCGAGATGCCAGCCAACGTGATGAAGCCGACCAGCGCGGCGACCGATAGCGGCTGCCCGGAAAGCCACAAACCGAGCACTGCGCCAACCAGTGCCAGCGGAATGTTGGCCATGATCAGCGCCGACAGCACGACCGACTTGTAGCGACTGAAGAGCACCACAAACATCAGCACCAGCGAGACGATGGAGAGCAGACCAACCAGCCGCGAAGCCTCTTCTTGCGCCTGGAACTGTCCGCCCAGGGTGATGAAGTAGCCTTCAGGCAGTTTGCTGTCGCCGACCACCTTGCGGATGTCCTCGATAATCTCGGACAATGCCCGCCCTTGGGCGTTGGCCGAAATCACGATGCGCCGCTTGCCATCGTCGCGGCTGACCTGATTCGGCCCGTCGCCATCCTCGATGGTGGCGATTTTTGACAGGGGAATCGGGCCGCCGGGCGTTTCCAGCAATATCCGCCCCAGCCCTTGCAACGAGCGGGACGATTCGGGCAAACGCACGACCAGCGCAAAGCGCCGGCCGCCCTCGACCACTTGCGTTACTTTTTCACCTTCGACCAGGCTTTGCAGCGTCGCCAGAATCTGTGGCGTCGGCACGCCGTACTGTGCGGCCGTCGCGTAGTTGACACTGACCTTGATCTGCGGGGCCAGTACCTGCTTCTCAATTTCCAGATCGACAACGCCGGGAATACCGGCCAACCTGCCGCGCAGCACATCGGCCTGACCACGTAGCGTGTCCAGGTCGTCGCCAAAAATCTTGATAGCGATCTGCGAGCGCACGCCGGACAGCATATGATCGATGCGGTGCGAGATGGGCTGGCCGATAGCAACCGCTGCCGGCAGGTTGATCAGGCGGGCGCGAATGTCGGCCGAAATTTCGCCCATCGAGCGCGTCATTTCGGACGCCGGCTTCAGGCCGACATCCAGTTCACTGACGTGAACGCCTTCCGCATGCTCGTCGAGTTCCGCCCGGCCGCTGCGCCGCCCGACGTGCACAACTTCCGGCACTGCCTTGACTAGCACCTCGGCCTGTTGCGCCAGGGCCGACGACTCGGCCAGCGTGACGCCGGGATTAAGGCGCATGCCAATCAGTAGCGTTCCCTCATTGAAGGGCGGCAGGAAGGTTTTTGGGAAGAAGGGCACCGCGACCGCTGCCACCAGAACGGCAACAGCACCGGCAGCCAACGCCGCTTTAGGCCGGTTGAGCACCGCCTGCAAACTGCGGCCATAGCTGGCTTTCAGCCAGGCCAGCAGTTTCGTATCGCCATGATCGAGCGACTTCATTCTGGGCAGCAGGTAGAAGGAGAGCACCGGCGTCACCGTCACCGACACCACCAGCGAGGCCAGCGTCGAAACGATGAAAGCGATGCCGAGCGGCACGAACAGCCGACCTTCCATACCGGGCAGTGCGAACAGCGGCAGGAAAACCAGCACGATAATAATCGTTGCGTAGAGGATGGCCGAACGCACTTCCATCGTCGCATGGGCCACTAGTTCAATCGGGTGCATTCGATGATCGTGGTGCTTGGCCCGGTCTTCCTTCAGGCGCCGCAGCACGTTCTCGACGCCGACCACTGCGTCATCGACCAGGCCGCCGATGGCGATGGCCAGACCACCCAGGGTCATGGTGTTGATCGACAGGCCGTAATAGTCGAAGACCAGCGCCGTAATGAAAATTGACACCGGTATCGCGGTCAGCGCGATCACCGTCGGGCGCAAGGTGCCCAGGAAGAAGAACAGGATGACGGCGACGAAGACCGACGCCCCGATCAGCTTGCCTTGCAGCGTGCTGATCGACGACTCGATGAAACTGGCCTGGCGGAAGGTTACCTTGGGCGCCTCCATGCCGGCCGGCAGCGATTTTTTCAGATCCTCCACGGCGGCCTCAATGCTCCGGGTCAGATGGATGGTGTCCGCCGTTGGCTGCTTCTGGATGCCGAGAATGACCGCCGGCTTGCCCTCGAAACCGGCATCGCCCCGCTTGATGGCCGGCGCGAAGGTCACGTCGGCGATTTGCCGCAATAAAACGGGTTGACCGTGGCGGGCCGTCAGCGCCAGATTTTTCAGGTCGTCCAGACGCGACGTGCGGCCGAGATGGCGAATCAGGTATTCGCGCCCGTTGAGTTCGAGGAAACCGCCGGAGGTGTTGGCCGAGTATCCCTTGAGCGCCCCGGTCAGCTGTTCGTGCGAAATGCCCAGTTCCGCCATGCGCGTCGTGTTCGGCTGCACCTGGAACTGCCGTACTTCGCCGCCGATGGGAATGACCTGCGCCACGCCGGCGATGGCCATCAAACGCGGACGCAGCACCCAGTCGGCGTATTCGCGCACCTGCATCGGCGAAATCTTCGCTGTGTCGATGGGAATGGCGATCTGCATGATTTCGCCCATGATCGAACTGATCGGCCCCATGCGCGGCGTGACGCCCGTCGGCAGCCCTTCCTCCATCGAGGAAAGACGTTCCGACACCATCTGTCGCGCCCGGAAAATCTCTGTTCTCCAGTTAAAGGTCACATAAATGAACGAGAGGCCGGCACTGGAAACCGACCGTACGCTTTCCACCCCTGGCAGACCGTTCATGGTCGTTTCCAGCGGGAAGGTGATCAGTTGTTCAACTTCCTCGGCGGCCATGCCGCCGGATTCGGTCATGATGGTGACCGTCGGCTTGTTGAGGTCTGGAAACACATCGACCGGCGTGCGCGAGAGCGTGAATGCCCCATACGCCATCAGCACCAGGCTGGCGATGATGACCAGCAGGCGGTTGGCAAGGCTGTTGTCGAGAAGCCACTTAAACATGATTGGCTCCGCTCAGCGTATCTGGTTGATCAGAGTGGCCGCGCGGACGGCAACCCGATCCCCGGCTTTCAGTCCGCTGGTTACCGCCACGTGGGTGCCGTCCAGCGGCTCGGCGGTTACCGTGCGCGGCTCAAAGCGTTCCGGCGCCGTCTTGACCCAGACGATGCTCTGGTTGGCCGGGTTCTTCATTAGCGCCGCCGCCGGCACACGGATTCCTGGCACCGTGCTGCGCGTCTGCACGAAGACCCGAACCGGCTGGCCGACGGCCAATCCCGCCAAAGCGCTACCTTCACCCCGGAAGGTCAGCGGCAGGGCCTGTTCGCGCAGGCTGCGGGCAACGCCGACCAGGCGTAGCGGCAACTTCTGCTCGCCAACGGCAACAAAGGCCCCGGCCACATCGCTGGCGACGGCCATATCGAAAGCCAGCGCCTCGATCAGCAGGCGTTCCGGATTGACGATCTCGAACAGGATTTCGCGGGCTTCGAGCACCTGACCAGAGACGACGTTGGCCGAGGCAATAACGCCACTGACCGGCGCCACCAGTTGCTCGTTGGCCACGGCAGCTTCGGCTTCCTCGATGACCTTGCGCGGCACGGTGTCGGACAGTTCTCGCAGGCGGCGCAGGCGACTTTCAGCCAGGGAGCGGCTGTTGCCGCCGACTTCCGGCGTCACGTAAGCCAGCACCTCGCCTTTCTTGACCTGCTGGCCGGGCAATGGCAGACCGCGTGGTCCCGGCGTGACACGACCGGCAACGATGGCCTGCACTTTGCCGCCGGCATTCGGGTCCATGACCACCTTGCCGGCCAGTTCATGGGTACGGGGCAGTTCGCCTGGCTCAACCAGCAGGGTGCGAACGCCGATCTGGCGTTGCGCCGGTTTGGGCAGGAAGACGCTGCCGTCCGGCTGGCGTTTGGGGCCGCTGCCGCTGGCAGCGGGTGGGGCGTCACCGTGGTCATGGCCGTCGCCGGCCAGAGCCGGCATTGGGGAGAGCAAGAAGGAAAGACAAAAAGCGCTCAATAACAGCCGGGGCCTCATGCGGCACCTCCGAAATGCGGGTTGCGGGAAGCGCGCAGGCGGCGCAATAGGGCGGCGAGGAGTAGCAGCGCCCCGCCGGCGGCACCACCCCACAGGGCGTATTCCTTCCAGCCATGGGTGTGGGCGCTCGTTTCTCCATGCGCCTCTTCGTGGATGTCGAGTTCACCAGCCAGCAAGTCGGTTTCCTCGCCGGCGATGACGGTAGCCACGACCGACACGACCCCCGGCTTGAGTTCCTGCGCCAGCGTTGCCTCGAACTCGCCCTCGGCATGCGCTTCGACGGGGACTTTGACGCCGCCCAGTTCGAGTTCGAGCCTGGCGTTTTTGACTGGGCTGCCGTCGGCATAGCGGTCGAGATAGAGCGTCAGTTGCTTGCCATTGACGACGCCGACCAGTTCAAAGGTTTCGGACGTTGCCGCAAAAAGCGGCGAGGTGGGACCAGCCGATGATGCCGGCGCCTCGCCATGGTCGCCACCGGCCCAGGCCAGTGGAGTCGCCAGGACGATCCAGGCGGCCCATCCCAAAGCGACCAGCGTGTTTGTTGTTCTCATGTTCGGATTCCTCATTTTTGTTCGGGGAGCAGGCCCAGGGCCTGACGCAGGGCGGAGATGGCGGCGGCCAGGTCAATCCGGGCGCGAGCGTTTTGCCGTTCGGCTTCGACGGATTCGAGTTCGATACGCAGGCGGGTCGGCAGGTCACTTTCGCCCAGGCGGAAGGACTTGTCGAAAAAGCCCCGCGACTCACGCGCCAGTTGGGTGCGCTTCTCGGCGGCCGCCAGTTGCGTGCGACTCGATTCGACGCGCACGCGCGCCGCTTCCAGATCAGCCGCCAGGCGCTCGCGCTCGAGGCGAAGTTGCCCCTCGGTTTCGAGGGCTTCAGCGCGGGCAAGGCCGAGTTTGGCGCGATTGCGGCTCTCCGAACCAAAAGGGATGCGCACGCCTAGTGTGACGGTCTGCTGATAGTCGTCGCCGAAAGCGCCTCGCTCGCGGGTAGTCGCCAGCAGCAGTTCGGGATTGCTCCTCGTCTGCACGCTGGCCAGATCGGCACTACGGCGAGCAACCTCGGCCCGGTCGAACAGTTCGACGACCGCTGGGTGGGTCGAATCCAGGGCGGTGAAGTCGGCAGGCACCGCCGGCGGGGTTTCCGGGCCGTCGGCTGCTGCCACATCCGGCAGCTTGCCGATCAAGGCGCGCAGCTGCTGGGTGGCTGCGGCCAGCAGGCTGGCGCTTTCCGCCAGGGTCACCTCGGCGCTTGCCGCCACGCCATCGGCCTGATGCTGGTCCGATCGTGCCAGGTCGCCGGCCTTGACCCGGCGGCGGACATCTTCTGCCAGTTTTTGCGCGCTGACCAAGCGCTCGCGGGCCAGTGACTGTTCGCCGCGTGCCCGCTGCCAGTTCCACCAGGCATCACGCACGGCGGCGGCTGTGCGCAATTGGGCAGCCGTCACCCGGCTGTCCACGGCTTTGGATTCGGCGTCTGCCAAGGCACCCTGACGGGAGCGCTCGCCCGGCAGCCACAGGGGCAAGACCACACCGGCCGCGTATTCGCGGCTGCCTTGATTCTTGCTCAGTTGGTCGGTCTTGCCGTACAAATCCAGCGAAGGCGCTTGGGCCGTCCAACTGCCGGCAACCTGCCGACGCGCCTCGGCAGCATCGCGCCGCAGATCAAGGGATTGCGCTTCCGGTTGTCGCTCCCAAGCGGCCGCAAAGGCTTGCGACAGGGTAATCACGGCACCAGCGGGGGCTGACGTCGATTGCGCCCACAGGTCCCCGGTCGCTATTGCAGCGAGCGAGCACAGCCCGGCAACGACTAGGCGGGCCGGTAAAAAGGTAGTTCGTGAAATTGATTTGCTTCGAGACATCCGATTCTCCAGTGATGAAAAGACACACGGGGAATCGGCGAGGTGCGACCGGGAAGTGTCGCAATGCGTCAGGGCGGATCAGTCCACCGCAGCCACAAGGGAGAAGCGCAGAAAAGTGCTATCCACCCCGCCGATTAGGCGAGGACGGACCAGTTGGGGCGTTCGGGGTGCGCGAGAGGCGGCGCGGTCAGATTTCCCGGTGACCAGGGAATCGCAATGGACGCGCTGCTTGAAGCCGGCAAGGAGGCCATGCTGAAGATCGCCGCCGCACAACTCGCATGACAGGCGACGCAATCGCTGTCGATGCCACCACCCAGTGCTTTGGCATCCGGCGTGCCCTCCTGATCGGCAGCGGCCTGATGCTGGTGGTCATGATGGCCAAAGTGCTGCGCAGCAGCCCCGGACTCGTGCTGGCAATAGCCGGCCACCGCCGCCCAGGAGAACTGGAACGGCAGAAAAACGAGAAGAAGGATTGAGAGCCAGCGGCGCATTGGTCGGATTGTATCAGCGAAAATCATTTCCGGAAGCCCACCGCAAGATGCGCACGCCGTTGCCCACCACCAGCAGACTCGCGCCCATGTCGGCGAAGGCTGCCATCCACATGGACGCATTGCCAAAATTTCCCCAACCGCACTTTCGGGAATCGGCGCTATTCGACCGAGTAGAGGCGGGACGACTCACCCTCTTTGGGCAAGGTATATACCTTCAGCGTTCCCACGATGTGCGGCCCCATGCCGGGGGCATTGGTCGGCATGCCCGGAATGGTCAGGCCCCGAACCGACGGCTGCTCGGTCAGCATTTTCTTGACAGCGGAGGCGGGCACATGGCCTTCCACGGTGTAGCCGCCAACTTTCGCGGTATGGCAACTAGCCAAATGCGGGGGCACCCCAAACCGTTGCCGTTCCACGTCCATGGCACGGGTATTGACCTGTTTCACCTGAAAGCCGGACTCTTGCATGTGCTTGACCCACTCGGTGCAGCAGTCGCAATCAGGATTCTTGTAGACGGTCACTTCGGGCAGTTGTGCCGCAAGGGCACCCTGTAGTGCGGTGGTCACTAACAGGCAGGCAATGAGCTTTTTCAACATGAAAATAAATCCTTTCAATAAAATGGGAGATGGGCTAAACGCTAGTAATGGAAAAATGTGATAACCGGCGTCAATCGAACTTCATGTCAACGGTTTTCTCAATCGGCGGATAACAGATGCCGAGTGTCTCATTGCACCCCTGATAAGACGCATAAAGGGTGACGGCTTTAGACTTGGGAGCGCGTTCCACAACGATTTCCGCGACGACCGGCGACTTATAGACTTCAATCAGCCCAAAATAGGGGTCGTTCTTCATCTCGCCGGAAGGTAGCCTCACCTCCTTAATCAAGACGCCGCTGGCGTTCTTCAAGGCGAAGCGGACCTTGTTCTTGTAGAGGTAGTGCTTCTTGGCAGGAATGATTTCAGCCACCACCGTATCGCCACCCTTCAGGGATGCCTTGAGCCGAAACGCCTGATCAGGAGGCAAGGGTTCCTCGGCTGCCGAAGCGCAATGGACCAGGCCCATGAGCATCAAGGCAGACAACGTGCGACGGTCAAATAGGGAGAAGGATCGTTGAGCCAATTTGTGTTCCTGGTTTTGATTTATAGCCAAAATTTGCATCGAGATTTCCTGCGCACTTGCTAAGTGGGCGCCTTGCTTTGAGCTGACGACGGCAAGGTTCCCAAAAGAAGAATCAAGGCGCTCAGACAAAGCGCCGTATCGGCGAGATTGAAGGCTGGCCAGTGCCAGCCGCCGGCATGGAAGTCCAGATAATCCACGACCGCTCCCCGGCCCAAGCGATCTACCAGGTTGCCGACGGCACCGCCGAGGAGCAGGCTATACCCCCACCCTTCCCACCGGTTCGCCACGCCTTTCAGCAACATGATGGTCAGCCCCACCGAGACGGCCAAGGCAAGGGCAATCAAGACATAGCGTTGCCAACCGCCGGCATTCGCGAGAAAACTGAAGGCTGCGCCGCTATTCAGGATGTGGACGAGATTGAAAAACGGTAACACCGTTTCGCCTGCGCCCAAGGGGAAGGTACCCGCGATCCAATGCTTGGCCCATTGGTCCGCCAAGGCCACACCGATGGCCAATCCCAGCCAGCGGTACCGGTCCATCATGGGCTTGCGCGGGATTATTTGCGGAGCACTCGCCCTATCGCCAGAACCCTGTTGCGCGGTCTCTGCTCTCGGGAGCGCCGCGAGGGCGGTCATGGTCACTATGAGACGAGTCCTGTCCATGTCATCTCTCCTTGGTTGAATCAGCTATCAATGCGAGGCATGGCCTCGCGTCGCTACAGGAGCACGCCCACGACGAGCGCGCCTCTGCACTTCTAAAGGTGGCATCGGCGTCGAGACGGTGTCACCAGCAATTGCCCCACGTCGGCTGCTTGACGGTCAGCCCGGCCTGCGCCGCGTAGTACGCGGCGAGCTTCCCCATATCCTCATCGGACAACCCTTCCACCTGAGGCTTCATCACCGGATCGATTCGTCTGCCGTCGCGATATGCCCGCAGCGCACCCACGAGATAAGCCTCTCGTTGACCTGCAATCCGGGGAAACTGGTCGGTGGCGCTGTTGCCGTCGGTCCCATGGCATGCGGCGCAGACCTGCTGCGCCTTGCCCGGTGGCCTGACCTCGGCCGCGAGGACCGCTCCTGCGGCCAGTAAAGCGGTCAGGCCGCTTATCCAGGCATATCTCATTTGTTGTCCTTTCTGGCATAGAAGGCGGCGATCTCGGCAATTTCCCTATCGTCGAGCATCGAGGCCATGCGATTCATCAAGGGATGGCGGCGTTCGCCGCTGCGATAAGCCCTCAGGGATTTTTCGAGGTAAGCGGCGTGTTGTCCGCCCAACTTCGGCGCCGTCTCGCCGGGACCCATGCGAATTCCCATACCCATACCGCCGCGCATAGCCATGTCGTGGCAGCCGTGGCACATCTCGACCTTGTTCCAGCCCCCGTCGGCGCGGCCCATGCCCCAGTTCTGTGCGTGTGCCGATGTGCCGGTCATGAGGAACAAGGCCATCATTGCCAGATATTTCATGCAGCTGTCTCCTTCCCTGGACCGGTAACTCGCAGCAAACGCAAGCCGTTCGCCACCACGAGCAGGCTTGCACCCATATCGGCAAACACCGCCATCCACATGGTCGCATTACCGAAAACGGCGAGTCCGAGAAAGATCGCCTTGATGCCCAGGGCCAGCCCGATGTTTTGCCAGAGCACCGCATGGGTACGCCGGGACAGGCGAATGGTCTCGGGAATGCGCCGCAGGTCGTCGTTCATAATCACCACATCGGCCGCTTCCATCGCCGTGTCCGTGCCGGCAGCGCCCATGGCCACGCCGATGTCGGCACGTGCCAGGGCCGGTGCGTCGTTGATGCCGTCGCCGGTCATCGCGGTCTGACCATAGCGACGTTGCAAATCTTCGATGGCCGCCAGTTTGTCCTCTGGAAGAAGATTGCCCCGGACGTCGTCGATGCCGGCTTCCCTGGCGATGCTCGCGGCCGTAGCCACATTGTCGCCGGTCAGCATGGCCGAGGCGACACCGAGACGGTGCAGATCGGCCACCGCCTCACGCGAACTTTCCTTGATCGTGTCCGCCACCGCAAAAATCGCCAGCACCTGCTGTGCCGACGCCAGCATGGTGACCGTCCGGCCTTGCGTCTCATGCAACTGAAGGCGAGCCTCGATCTCGGCACTACACAGGTTGCGCTCCTCAACCAGGCGATGATTGCCGAGGACGATGAGTTGGCCATCCGTGCGAGCTTCAACACCTCGTCCGGCGAGGGCGACAAAATCGGTCAAGCCGTTCTCCGGAAGCTTGAGACCGGTCGCAATCGCTTTTGAGACCGGATGGTCCGAGTGCCCGGCCAGGCTGGCCGCCCAGGCCAGCACCTGGGATTCGGGGACCGCTGAGGGAAGGATCTCCATGGCGACCAGACGGGGTTTGCCTTCGGTAATGGTGCCGGTCTTGTCGAGGGCAATGACCCGCAGTTTGCGGGCCTCCTCAAGATAGACACCGCCCTTGATCAGGATGCCGCGTCGGGCCGCCGCCGCTAGGCCGCTGACCACCGTCACCGGCGTGGCAATCACCAGCGCGCAGGGGCAGGCGATGACCAGCAGCACCAAGGCTTTGTAGAGCGCCTGCGTCCAGGACCAACCGAGAAGCAAGGGTGTCAGAACCGCCACGGCAACCGCAATGGCAAACACGGTCGGGGTGTAGATTGCGGCAAAGCGATCCACGAAGCGCTGGGTTGGCGCTTGCGTCCCCTGCGCCTGTTCGACCGCGTGGATGATGCGGGCCAGCGTGGTATTGTCGGCAGCGGCGGTCACACGAAACTCCAGAATGCCGGTTTCGTTGATCGTGCCGGCGAACACCGGGTCGCCTGCCGCTTTGTCAATCGGGATGCTTTCGCCGGTGACCGGCGCCTGATTGACTGCACTGCTTCCTGCCGTCACCTGACCATCGAGCGGTATCCGAGCGCCTGGTTTGACCCGCACACTGGCTTCCAGCTTTACCTCAGCGGCTGGTACTTCCAGCCACGTCCCATCATCCTGCCGCACTTCCGCCGTCTCCGGCGTCAGGTCGAGCAGGCCCTTGATGGCGTTACGCGCCCGATCCACGGACCGGGCCTCAATCAGTTCGGCAATGGCATACAAGGCCATGACCATCGCCGCCTCGGGCCACTGTCCAATGAGGAAGGCACCAGTCACCGCCACACCCATCAGCGCGTTCATGTTCAACTGCCCGCGCCGCAATGCCGCCAGTCCCTTGCTATAGGTGGAAATGCCGGACAACCAAATAGCGACGACGGCCAACGCCATACCGAAGCCCTTGAAAGGCAGTGTGTCGGGCGCGAAATAATCCACCGCTTCCGCACCGATGGCCAGTACCAGCGCCAGAACACTTCGCCACAGCTCACTGACGCCAGCGTTTTTTGTCGCCGCCTGTTCTGCCGACACCGCCTTGGGGCTGAACCCCGCTTTGCGGATGGCGGCCAAGGCTGCATCGAGGGACTCCGTCGTCGCATCTATCGACACGGTGCGGGCCGACAGCTGGAACCGCAGGGAACGGATGCCGTCGATACCGGCCACCGCACGACGGATATCATTCTCCTCGTTCGGGCAGTCCATGGTTGGAATCAAGAAGACGGGCACGCCATCGCTTTGAACGAGACCAGAGGCTGCCGGGATTTCTGCGGCTGTGGTCACTGCTGCGGAACAGCCGCCCGCACATCCGCAATGGGCGGTTTCCGGAAGGGGCTTCGGGTTGGGATCAAGACTCATGGCGTGCTCCTTGTTTCCCGCATTAGAAACCCTTGAGTGACTACAGAGTCAAGGGATTACAATGAAAAAAACTATGCGGAGCCAAAGCGATGCTTGAGTTCGTCAAAGTTCTGGGATTGTTCGCCATAACCGCGCTGGCCGAGATTGTCGGCTGCTATCTGCCGTGGCTGGTCCTGACCCAGCAGCGTCCAGTTTGGCTTTTGATCCCCGCCGCCGTCTCCTTGGGGCTGTTTGCCTGGCTGCTGACCCTGCACCCCGGTGCCGCCGGGCGAATCTACGCTGCCTACGGAGGTGTCTACGTGGCAATTGCCCTGATCTGGCTATGGCGGATCGATGGCGTTGTGCCCACCAGTTGGGATTATGTCGGCAGTGCGGTCTCGCTGGCCGGTATGGCTATTATCATGCTCCAACCGGCCCGATCCGTTTGAACGTCAGGAGGCGAAGATGAAAATCGGCGAACTGGCCCGCCTTGCCGGGACGAACGTGGAAACGATCCGCTATTACGAGCGTGATGGGCTGCTGCCAGTACCTGCCCGCAGCGAAGGCAACTACCGTATCTATGGGGATGCCCATGTCCAGCGACTGTCTTTTATTCGGCGTTGTCGCAGTTTGGACATGACGCTGGATGAGATTCGTGTCTTGCTGCACTTCAAGGAGTCACCCCAGGAGAACTGCGCGGATGTGAATCGACTGCTTGACCGACACATTGGGCACGTTGCCCAACGGATGCAGGAGCTCCAGGAACTGGAGAGCCAATTAAAAGACCTGCGTGAGCGATGTGACGAGGGGCGGGACGCTGCCCACTGCGGCATTCTTGACGGGTTGTCTCAAGCGATTGTGCACAGCGAAAAGACGGTATCCCACGTTCAGGGAACGCATCGGAGCAGTTTGGCGAAGGGTAATCAAGGTAACCAAGTTTGATGGCATTAGCTTAGCGTATGAATTGTCCCAGTTTCCGTGATGCCCCTTGATACAAACCACAATTCAACATCAATGTCGGCAACCTTCGCAAAAACGATCATTCAATCCAGCCAATGCCACGGGCTGCTTTGGCAGAGCACCAGCGTCATGTCATCAGCAATAGACAGCGTTTCGGCCTTATGTGGAGCTCCACAGGGCCGATTATGTAGATGCCACGATTATGTTGAGCCAAGGCAGACGCCGTGCGCCAACCACCCATCTGGAGCGGCAGGCGCCGATTTTGAGCTCCACATAATCAGAGCGTCCGCAGGAAGTCGATCAGCGAGTCGGGTGCCCGATAGCGACGAAGCTTGGTCTCTGGCTCTTGGAGCCGGGCCAGCGCCCGTTCCTTCATGGCCAGATCGGCCTCGACGTATTGGTGCGTCGTTGCCGGACTCTCATGGCCAAGCCAAAGCGCAATGACGCTGATATCGACGCCGGCCTGCAGCAGGTGCATTGCCGTCGTGTGGCGAATCACATGCGGCGAGATGTGGCGTGTTGCCAACTCAGGGCAGGATTCTGTGGCAACCTGGACGGCGCGATCCAGTCGCTGCATCACGTTCCATCGCGACATTGCTTGGCCATCGCGATTGTGCAGCAGTGGCGAGTCGGAATCGAACTGCGGATTTCGTTTGATCCAGGCCCGGATTGCCCTGATGGTTGAACGCCACAGTGGCACGCTGCGCTGCTTGCGTCCCTTGCCGTGCAGATGAACGCAGGCGGCCCCATCGTCGAGCACCACCTCGCCGACCTTCACGCCGACGATCTCTGAAACCCGCGCACCGGTGTTGTAGAGCAACAGCACCAACACATGATCCCTTTGGCTGAACCATGTTCCATCCGGCGTGCCGATCACAGCGAGCATTTCTTCCCGGGACAGATAGCCAAGCATCGGCCGCTCGAAGCGCTTTGCCGGAACGCCGAGCGCGTGCTCGATCACCTGCAGCGATGTCACGTCGCGGTGCGCCGCGAACTTCAGGAACGAACGCAGCGCCGCGAGACGGCCATTCCGGCTGCGCACGCTGTTGTGCCGCTTGCGTTCCAGATGATCGAGGAAGGCCGTGATCAGGTCCGGCGTGATGTCGGCCAGCGTGATCAGCGCTGGCGAACGGCCAAGTCGCACCTCGGCAAAGCCCAGGAAGAGCACGAAGGCATCCCGGTAGGCGGCAACCGTCTGTGGACTGAGTGCGCGTTGTTGCGTCAGGTGCTCAACGAAGAAGGCTTGCACGAGTGCGGGAAACGATGGCGCTGGTTTGGGTTGTCTACGCATCATCATCTCCCGCGAGATCGGCGAATTGCTCGAACCGGCTGGCAGCGATTGCCATCAACTCGGGAACGGCGGTGAGGTACCAGTACGTGTAGAAGATCTCGGCATGCCCCATATAGGTCGACAGCGCCAGCATCTTCTGGTCAACATCAGCACCGTCGGCGTACCAGCGCACCAGCCGCCGCACAGCGAAGGTGTGGCGCAGGTCGTGCAGGCGCGGGGCATCGTGTCCACCGCGATTGACCCAGCCAAGACCGTCGCGCAGGCTGGTAAAGACGCGGTGCGCCTGTCGCTCGCCGAGTGGTAGCCCCAGTCGGCAACCGCGACTGCCGATCAGGAACGGCATGCCCGTCGTCATCGGAAGATGCCGCTCACGTTGTTTCCGGTAGCGCACCAGCGCCTTGACCGTGCTGGGATGGATCGGAAGTTGCCGGGACTTGGCGAACTTGGTCTGCCGGATCGTCAGCATTCCGCGTTTGAGGTCGACATCAGTATCGCGCAGGTGAATGGCTTCGGAAACGCGCAATCCGGTCGAGGCCATCAGGCCGAACAGGGTTTCGTAGGTGAATGGCCGAAGACTGCCGGATGGGCCGAGTGTGCGTGCCGCCGCGAGCAAGTCGACGACCTCATCTTCACGGTAAATGTGGGGTGCCACGCGACCGGGTTCCGGGCCGAAGAGCGATGCCTCAGGAATCTCAGTGTCCGGCTCAAACTGCCGCAGGTAGCAGATGAAGTGTCGCAGCCGTCCCCAACTGCGCGCCCAGGTGCCCACATCGCCATGGCCATCCTTGCCGGCACGTACCCATTCGACCATGAGTTCCGCAGTCAGCGGACCGTGATGGCCCTTTGTCTCCACGAAGCGTGCAAAACCGGAGAGGAAGGTGTCACGGGAGCGCAGGTGGAAACCCTGGCGGCGACGCTCAGCCAGATAGTCGTCGATTCTGGCCTGCAGGCTTCGGCGCCGGCTCATGATTCGCTCCCCGGCCAGGGCAACGGAACCTCGGTGAGCTTTGGCGTGTCGAGCTTGGCGTAGATCCGGGTGGTTTCCAGGGATCGATGCCGCAAGACATCGGCAACCTCCTTGAGCGAGCTGCCGTTCCCGACCAAGCGGCAGGCCAGCGTGTGACGCAGCAGGTGCGAACCGGAATCGGGCAGACCAGCCCGTCGGCAGGCACGGCGGATTACGTTCTCAACCGCATAAGTTGTGATCGGGATGTCACGCGATTCGCGGCGGCACAGAAAGAGTGCCCTGCTTGGGTTTGCCAGGCGCTCATGCTGCAGGTAGTCTGCCAATGCTTGTCCGGTCGCCATCGGCAACGGCAGGATGTCCTGCCGTCGCGACTTTGTGCCCTTCAGCGTGACCGTGCCTTCGCGCCAGTCAATGGCGTCGATCGACAGGTTCGCGATCTCGCCAGCGCGCAGCCCCATGTCCAGCGCACAGCGGACGATGGCATAGCCACGCCGGGGCTTTCGTCCGTAAGGGAGTGCAGCAAGCAGCCGTTGAACCTCGTCCGGCTTGAGAGCGCGTGGCAGCGATGCAAGCTTCCACTGCACCGGCGAGGAAATCGCCGCGCTCAGCCGGACAACCGAATCACCGCAGACGGTCCGGTAGCGGAGGTAACTTCGCAAGGCTGTCGCGACTTGAGCGGCAGCCGAATGCGATGGGCTATCCCCCAGTTGCCGAGCGATAAAGCGGCGTACGTCGGCTGCACTCAGCTTGGCAATGGTGACGACGCCACCGGCGAACTTCTTTCGCAACAACTGCGCGACGATGCGGCAATGGTTGCGACGCGTGCCTGCCGCAAGGCCGCGGACGTCACGCAGGTGGTCGTCGTACCGGTGCAGTTCGTCGGCGATGGGGTCGGGGATTTCTGCAGAAGAGCGCACCTGCTGCGCGCTCCGGGGCGGTGAGATTCGGTTCATGAGCGTCTCCTTGAGTGGAAACTCCACTTCAGGAGAACGCTGAAATTATGTCGAGCTCAAAATGCCATCAGCCGCCCGAATGGTCCACGGCTACGCGCTCCAGCAAGCTACGTCGAGGAAAGCTCAACATAATCGAATCATCT
This sequence comes from Candidatus Accumulibacter phosphatis, assembly GCF_000024165.1. Classification (NCBI taxonomy): domain Bacteria; kingdom Pseudomonadati; phylum Pseudomonadota; class Betaproteobacteria; genus Candidatus Accumulibacter; species Candidatus Accumulibacter phosphatis. The sequence continues at coordinate 128,444 of NC_013193.1, forward strand.
ACATAATCGGCCAGAGTTGCCGGTGGCAAATCGAACGATGTCGGGCAGCAACGAGGCGGATAGCCGCCCTTCAACTGATGGAGTGTAAGAGGGCAACAGACCTCATGGGCATATTGAGTGATGGCGTGTGTCAGGCAAGGCTGTCCTGATCCTCAGCTACCCCGCAGCCGCAATGCATTGCCGACCACGCTCACCGACGACAAGCTCATGGCAGCAGCGGCGATGATCGGCGACAGAACCAATCCAAAGCTCGGGTACAGCACACCCGCAGCGATCGGCACGCCCAGCGCGTTGTAGAGGAAGGCGAAGGCAAGGTTTTGGCGCATGTTGCCGACTGTCGCCGCCGAGAGCAGGCGAGCACGGGCGATGCCGCGCAGGTCGCCCTTGACCAGCGTGACCTGGGCACTGTTCATGGCTACATCGGTGCCGGTGCCCATGGCGATACCGACGTCCGCCCTGGCAAGTGCCGGGGCGTCGTTGATGCCGTCTCCGGCCATGGCCACGATATGCCCTTCCTTTTGCAGGCGCTCGACGAGTGCCAGTTTGTCGGCCGGTTTGACCTCGCCGTGCACCTCGTCGATGCCGAGCCGCTGTCCGACGGCGCGCGCCGTCGTCTCGCCATCGCCGGTGGCCATGATCACTCGCAGTCCTGCTTGGCGCAGCACAGCCAGAGCCTCAGGCGTGCTTGCCTTAACCGGATCAGCGACAGCCAACAGGCCCAGTAGCTGGCCGTCGGCGGCCAGGTGCATGACGCTCGCCCCCTCGCGCCGCAGTTCCTCGGCCTGAGCCGCCAAGGGCGACACGTCCGCGCCTTCCTGTTCCATCAGCACGGTATTGCCCAGCGCAAGGCGGCGTCCGCCGACGCTGCCGCGCACGCCGATGCCGCTGGAGGACTCGAAGCCCTCGGCCTTGTCCAGCGTCAGCCCCTTTTCCCGGGCCGCCCGGACGATGGCGTCGGCGAGCGGATGCTCGCTGCCCTGATCGAGACTGGCCGCCAGCCGCAGCACCTCGTCTTCGGCAAGCCCCGGCGCCGCGACCGCGCGCTCGAAGGCCGGGCGGCCTTCCGTCAGCGTGCCGGTCTTGTCCACGATCAGGGTGTCGATCTCGCGCAGGCGCTCGATGGCCGCCGCATCGCGGAACAATATCCCCTGCGTCGCGGCCTTGCCGGTGGCGACCATGATCGACATAGGCGTGGCCAGGCCCAGCGCGCAGGGGCAGGCGATGATCAGGACTGAGACGGCGTTGATGAGGCCGAACAGCCAGCCGCGCTCGCCGCCGAAGATCCCCCAGCCGAAGAAGGAGAGCAGTGCGATCCCGACCACCGCCACCACGAAATAGCCGGCCACGACGTCGGCCAGACGCTGCATCGGCGCTTTGGAACGCTGTGCCTGGGCGACCATCTGGACGATCTGGGCGAGCACGGTCTGAGCACCGACCTTTTCGGAGCGGATCACCAGGCTGCCTGAGGTGTTGAGCGTAGCGCCGATCACCTTGTCGCCGGGCCACTTTGTCACGGGCAGGGGTTCGCCGGTCAGCATGGATTCGTCAACCGCACTGGCGCCTTCCGTGACTTCGCCATCCACCGGCACCTTCTCGCCCGGCCGCACGCGCAGGATGTCACCGACGTGAACATGCGTCAGCGGCACGTCTTCCTCGCTGCCGTCCGGCCGGATGCGTCGGGCGGTCTTGGGTGCGAGGCCGAGCAGGGACTTGATCGCCGCCGAGGTTTTCGAGCGGGCGCGCAGTTCCAGCATCTGCCCGAGCAGGGTCAGCGAGATGATCACTGCTGCCGCCTCGAAATAGACGCCGATGCGGCCGTGGGCTTCGAACGAGTCCGGGAACAGGCCGGGCGCCAAGGCCGCCACGACACTGTAGACAAAAGCGGCGCCGGTGCCGATGCCGATCAGTGTCCACATGTTCGGGCTGCGCCGGACGATGGACTGCCAGCCGCGCACGAAGAACGGCCCTCCCGCCCAAAGAACGACCGGAGTGCTGAGTAACAACTCGGCCCAGGTACGCGCTGCCGGGGTCAATCCGGCGACGAGGTGCCCGGCCATGGCCAGCAGGACTACGGCGACGGTGAGCGGCAGACTGCCCCAGAAGCGTCGCCGGAAATCCCGAAACTCACCATCGTCTTCCTCACGTTCCAGTTCGGGCACGGCGGGTTCCAGGGCCATGCCGCACTTCGGGCAGGTGCCCGGCCCGAACTGGCGGACTTCCGGGTGCATTGGGCAGACATATTCGGTGCCCGCCGACTCTGCCTCTGCTTTCGTCGGCGCGGGAGACAGATAGCGCTGCGGGTCGGCAACGAACTTGTCGTGGCATTTCTGCGAGCAGAAGTGAAAAACCGTGCCCGCGTGTTCTGCAGTCGGCTTACCGGCATCCAGCGACACATCCATGCCGCATACCGGATCTCTCGCGCTCGTGGCATGGTGGGTGTGGCCATGAATAGCGTGATCGTGACTCATGCGGTCAACTCCTTGGCGACGCCGGGTTCTGTCCGTCGTTCCAACGTGGAAAGAAGGCCGGCGTCATGCTGGCATAGCGTATCCATGCCTCGCCAAAGGCAGCAGCGGAATCGCGCTCCTCGCGCCGGGCGAGACGCACATACACGACGAGCAGGATGGGGAACATCACCAGCGTAATCAGCGTTGGCCATTGAAGCAGGAACCCGACCATGATCAGGACGAAGGCGACGTACTGCGGATGACGCACACGCGCGTAAGGGCCGCTGGTCGCCAGCCGACCGCTTGCCTGCGCCGCATAGAGCACGCGCCATGCGGCCGCGAGCGACCAGAAGCCGCCGCCGATCAACGCCGCTGACAACAGGTGGAACGGCCCGAAGTGCGGATTGGCGCGCCAGCCGAACATCACTTCCAGAAGATGCCCCGAGTCATGGGCGAGGAAGTCCACGCCGGGGAACTGCTTGGTCAGCCAGCCCGAGAGCAGATAGATGGTGAGCGGAAAGCCATACATCTCCGTGAACAACGCAAGCACGAAGGCCGAAAACATGCCCAGAGTGCGCCAGTCGCGAGCGCTTTGAGGTTTGAAGAAGCTGAAGGCAAAGAAGATGAACAGCACCGAGTTGATCAGCACCAGCGACCACAAACCATAGGCGGGAGCAGTTTCTGTCATTATCCTGCTCCATCGTTGGATCTGCCGTCGCCTCCACCATGGCCATGGCCGCCGTGCATGAACAGGTGCATCAGCGGGCAGGCTAGCAGGACCAGGTAGGGCAGCCAGCCAATCAGGCCGGAGAGGTGCATCCAGTGCTCAAAAGCCAGGAGCAGAACGGCGAGGAGTGCGAAGCCTCCCAAGACCCAGCGGGAGCGCCGGCTTATCCTGGCGGTTGTCGCATGCAGTGTCCCGTGTGGGGAATGGTCATGGGTTTGCATCGTATTCACCTGCTGGTAATGACTTAGGTGGCGGGGGTCGATGCGTTTCGTCCTTGCTGGTGCGACCGGCCGCCGCTTTGGCGAACAGCCAGACCAGCAAGGCGATCGGTATCAACCAGAGCAGAATCATGCCGATGCCCATCAGGCCTCCTCCGTGATCGTATCCCCACATGGCAATGCCTCCATGAATGTGGTCAGGCTGGTTTCGGGGGCTCGCCCAGCGGCATGCCCATGCGGCCCTGCATCATCATCTCCATGCGTTTGGACATCATGTCGTGCTGGGAAACCTTGCCTTGTCCCATCATTCCCATGCCCCCCTGCATCATCGGACAGTCCATCATGCCCGATTGCATCCCCGTGGCCATGCCCATGTTCTCCTGCATCGTCTTCATATGCTCGTCCATGAGTTTCTGGCGTTTGTCGGCGGTCTTCGCTTTCGCCAGCCGCTGGAGCTGGGTGTGCATTCGGCCCAGGTTGTCCTGCATCTTTTGCACGGTCTTGCCATCCGCCTGCGCCTGGGTAGTTGGCGCCCCGCCGGGTTGCGCCGGGTGATGCGATTCCTCAGCGAATGCCGGCATGGCAAGGGCAAGTGAAACAGCAATTGCTGAAAGGGCGACGGTTCTCAAAAAATTCTCTTTGATCGATGTTGTGAAACGACTTCAAAGCCAGAAGTGCAGGCCCGCCACCCAGCGCGCTTCGCCGGAAGGACGAGAGAAAATCCGCTGTGTCGCATCAATTAATCCTCCCGGGGTTAATGACGTGCGTAAGTTGCGGTACTGCCGTCCTGGCGCACGAGGAAAATCTCGTAGGGCTGCTTGCCGGGCGCGTCCATGCCGGGTGCGCTCTGCGGCATTCCCGGGGAGACGAGGCCCTTGGCCTGCGGCTTCTCGGCGAGCAGGCGCTTGACGTCGGCGGCCGGCACGTGGCCCTCGATCAGGTAGCCGGCAACCTCGGCGGTGTGGCAGGAGCCCATCGCCGGTGGGACGCCCAGTCGCTGCTTGTGCGGGGTGACGTCGTTCATGTCCTGCGTGACGACCTTGAACCCGCTGGCCTTCATGTGATCCACCCAATTGCTGCAGCAGCCGCAGGTCGGTGTCTTGTAAACCTTGACGGTCGGCAGCGCTTCGGCCGCCCATACGGCAGGCGCGAACAGGGCAAGCAGGACTGTGGTGCGGATAGCGGGTTTCATGTGGGACTCCTTTGTGATTCGATGGGTTCAGTATGAACTGCGGACACCAACACCAGCCTGACCGCGGGATTACATTTCTGTCATTCTGCGGCGCAAGTAGGCATCATTTGAAATCGGTGGTATCGATCAATTTCGTCGCAAGAAGATGATGTAGGCAACGATGGTCATCACAGCGTAGTTGATAGACATAAACCACGGCGCATTCCATGCGATGCCATCGAATCCCCAGTAGGTCAGTGGATATAAGACGGGGGAAGGGTAGAACTCCGCCGAATGCGTAAATACATCTATCAGAATATGCGACCACCAACCCAATAGTGGAACCCAGAGGCGCCCCAGCCACAACCAAACGGCAGCAGTAATCGCGCCGGCCACCAAGGCACTGTGCATCACGCAATGCAGATGATGGGTAAGTTGATTGAGGTTGGGGGACAACGGAGGCTCAAAGCCCGGTGAAGCATTGACATAGGCAGTGAATATTTCCAGCCCATTTGCCGCGAATGGCGCCGCGATCATCAGGGGGAGCAAATGTATGAGATCGGGGGCAACCGCCAGCCCGATCGTCGCCATCTTCGTCTTTGTGTTTATGCGATGATATTTTCCGGCCCAAGCAATGCCGAGGCCAGCCCAAAGACCATGTGCAACGATGTCCAAGTTTTCGCTCCCGAAGTGTTCAACGGCGCGTTCCGTTCAGTGCGAGTGCCCGGCGTGCCCGTCCTGAGTAGAGAGCATCGGTTTGTCCAGTGGCGTGAAGCGAGCTTGTTCTGGAGACTTGTTCGGGAGCGTGACCGAAACGATAGCCTTCATATCCGGCGCTGAGGCGTAGGCGCCCGAACCCTTTAGTCGGTTGTCGCCATCCGGTATCAGGCTGACGGTGACCTTGGCTTTTCCGGAAAGGATGGTTACCGTACCTTTTGCACCTGCCGTCGGCACCTTTGTACCGGCATGGTCGGTGACATACACGACCACCGGGTTGTCCTTCGCTTCCTTGCTGTCCTTGGCGACTACCAGTTCGTAGTGATAGGCGCCGGCCATGCGCAACTGGCCGCCGTTGGGCGCTTTCTGGGTATCCAGGGCTTCGTCGGTGTGGGCAAGCAACGTCGGGCTCGCCAGAGCAAATGCACTGGCGGCAGCAATCAGGAACAGGGCTTTCTTCATGGCAAACATCTCCTTGGGCGGGTTGAAAGGGTCAGAAACTCTCTTTTTCCTGACTGGCCAACAGGCTATCCAGGGGACGTTGTCCCCATAGCCAGAACATCACCGGGGTCAGCAGCGTATCGAGCAAAGTGGAGCTGATAAGGCCACCGAAGATCACTACCGCCACCGGATGCAGCACTTCTTTGCCCGGAGCATCGGCCGAGAGCAGCAGCGGCATCAGCGCGAAGGCGGCGACCAGCGCGGTCATCAGCACCGGGGTGAGCCGCTCCAGCGACCCGCGCACGATCATGTGCTGACCGAAGGTTTCGCCTTCGAAGGCGCACAGATTGATGTAATGACTGATCTTGAGGATGCCATTGCGCGTGGCGATGCCGGTTAAGGTGATGAAGCCGACCAGCGCAGCGACCGACAGCGGCTGGCCGGAAATCCACAAGGCGATCACGCTGCCGATCAACGCCAGCGGGATGTTGCCCATGATGATCAGTGTCAGCGCCATCGAGCGGTAGCGGCTGTAGAGCACCATGAAGATCATCGTCAGCGACACCAGCGCCAGCAAGGTGATGAGTTTGGCAGCCTGCTCCTGCGCCTGGAACTGTCCTTCGAGCGCGGTGAAATAGCCCTCCGGGAGCGGCTTCGCGGCCAGCTCGGCGCGGATGTCGGCGATCACCTTTGACATGTCGCGGCCGTCGGTGTTGGCCGAGAGCACGATACGGCGACGTGAGTTTTCGCGGCTGACCTGGTTGGGACCATCGCTTTCCTCGACGCTGGCAATCTTGGACAGTGGGACGTAGCCCGTTGGCGTCTCGATCAACAGGTCGGCCAGCGCCTGCGGCCCGCGCGCGGATTCCGGCAGGCGCACCAATAGATCGAAGCGGCGGTTGCCTTCGATGATCTGGGTGATTTTCTCGCCCTCGATCATCTGTTCCAGCCCACGCAACAAACTGCCGGGCGCCACGCCGTAGCGAGCTGCCTGCTCGTAGTCGAGGCGAATCTTGATCTGCGGGATCAGCACCTGCTTTTCGATCTGCAGATCGGCGACGCCGGGAATCCGTGCCAGCCGGTCGCGCATCTCGGCCGCCAGGCCGCGCAGGGTATCGAGATCGTCGCCGTAGATCTTCAGCGCAATCTGGGCGCGCACACCGGAAAGGAGGTGATCAAGCCGGTGCGAAATTGGCTGGCCGACGTTGGAGGCGGCCGGCAGGCTGGCAAGACGCTGCCGGATGTCGGCAATGATCTCTTCACGGCTGCGCGCCGAGGCTTTCAGGTCGACGTCCATTTCGGTGTAGTGCACGCCTTCCGCATGCTCATCGAGCTCCGCGCGGCCGGTGCGGCGTCCGAGCTGCGTGACCTCGGGCACTTGCATCACCAGTTGCTCGGCCAAAGTGCCGATGCTGTTGGATTCGGCGAGCGAGGTACCGGGATTGAGCAGGACATTGACCGTCAGCGTGCCCTCGTTGAAAGGCGGCAGGAAGGAGCGCGGAAAGAAGGGCACGCTCGCCGCGACGATGATGACCAGCGCCGCGGCCCCGGCCAGCAGGCGGCGTGCATGACCGAACGACCAATGCAGAAGCTTGGCATCCCAGCGCTTGAGCCAGATCACCAACGGGCTGTCCCCGGCGTGGAGCTGCTTCATCTGCGGCAGCAGGTAGTAGGCCATCACCGGCGTCAGCGTTACCGAAACGATCATGCTGGCGAGAATCGAGACGATGTAGGCGACGCCGAGCGGGGTAAACAGCCGGCCCTCGATGCCCGGCAGCACGAACAGCGGCACGAACACCAGGACGATGATCACGGTCGCATAGACGATGGCGGAGCGCACTTCCAGCGTCGCGGCGGCGATGACTTCCGCCACCGGGCGCGGCGAATCAGTGGCCCGGTTCAGCTTCAGACGTCGCAACACGTTCTCCACGCCGACCACCGCGTCATCCACCAGCTCGCCGATGGCGATGGCCAAACCGCCCAGCGTCATGGTGTTGATCGACAGGCCGAAGTAATGGAACACCAGCGCCGTAACGAGCAGCGACACCGGAATCGCCATCAACGAAATCAGCGTGGTGCGCACATTGAGCAGGAACACGAAGAGGATCACGGCCACCAGGATGGCGCCGTCGCGTAGTGCCTCTTCAACGTTGTTTACCGAATGCTCGATGAAGTCGGCCTGCTTGAACAGGAAGGACGGCGTATCGAATCCCTTGGGCAGGCTCTTGCCGAGCTCGGCCATTGCTTTCTCGACTTCGCGGGTCAGCTGGACGCTGTCGGCAGCCGGCTGTTTCTGCACCGACAAAATCACTGCCGGCTTGCCCTTGTAACTGCCGTCGCCGCGCTTGACGGCCGGGGCGAGTTTCACGTCCGCCACTTGCCGGAGCAGGATCGGCTGGCCATTCTTGGTCGCCACAACGAGATTTTGCAGGTTTTCAATGCGCGAGCTGCGGCCGATCTGGCGGATCAGGTATTCGCGGCCCTGGGCTTCAAGAAAGCCGCCGCTGGTGTTGGCGCCGAAGTCCTTCAGGGCGGCCTCCAGCTTCTCGCGCTCGATACCCAGCGCCTGCAACTGTGCCGGCTTGATCTCCACCCGGTATTGCCGCACCTCGCCACCGATCGGGATGACCTGGGCGACACCGGGAATCGTCAGCAGACGCGGACGCATCACCCAGTCTGCGTATTCGCGGACGGTCATCGGACTGATCTTGTCGGGATCGGCCGGGAGCGCGATCAGCAAAATCTCGCCCATGATCGACGAGATCGGCCCGAGCTGCGGCACGATGCCGGGCGGCAGGGCCTCGCGCACCAGATTCAGCCGCTCGGCAATCTGCTGACGGTTGCGATAAATGTCCGAACCCCATTCGAATTCGACATAGATGATCGACAGACCGATGCCTGACACCGAGCGGACGCGCGTCACGCCCGGCATGCCGTTCATGCTCGATTCGACCGGGAAGGTCACCAGTTGCTCGACCTCCTCAGGGGCCATGCCGCCGGCCTCGGTCATCAGCGTCACCGTTGGCTTGTTGAGGTCGGGGAAGACGTCGACCGGCATCTGCCGCAGGGTGATCGCACCGTAGATGATCAGCAGCAGTGAGATGCCGAGGACGATCAACCGCTGCTTGAGCGCGGTGTGAACGATGTAGTCGAACATATCAGCGCACCTGCGAGAGCAGCCCGGCGCCGACGGTCACCACGCGGTCGCCGTCATGCAGGCCGTCGAGGATGGCGACGTTGGCCGCATCGAGCGACTGGTGGCGAATCCGGCGGGCAACGAAGCGCTCAGCCTCGATATGCACCCAGACCGCCGTCTCGCCAGCACCGACTTGTGTCAGTGCCGTCCTCGGCGCAGTCGCACCCTTGACGCCTTGCTCGGTGCGGGCGAACACCTTGACCGGCTGACCGACGGCCACTGCCGCGTTGCGGTTTGTGATGCGAAACAGCAGGGGCAAAGCCTGCTCGCGCAGTTGCTGACCGCCGCCGACAAACTTGAGGTCCAGCGCCGTTTGATCTGCCAAGGCGCTGGCGGAAACCAGTGTCTTGGCGATGCCGACATCGTAAGCCAGCGCCTCCACGGCGAGGCGGGCGGGATCGACGATTTCAAACAGCACTTCCTTGGCGTCGACCACCTGCCCGGCCAGCAAGTGATGCGAGGCGCTGATGATGCCGGCTGCCGGTGCCACGAGGGGTTCGGCGGAGTCGATGCTGGCCCGGACATAGGCCCGCCGTTGCTGCAAGGCGGCATGCTCGATGCGCGCCGCCTCGATCTCCTTCTGCGGCACGGCGCCTTCGAGTTGCTCGAAGCGCTTCATCTTGCCCTTGGCGATGGCCAGTTGCGCTTCGAGTTCTGCGAGGCTGGCTTTCTGGTTGCCACGCTCGATGGCACCGCTGATCGGTCGCAGGTAGACCAGGACTTCGCCCTTGGCGACCTTTCTTCCGGCCGTCGGCATGCCCTTTGGGCCAGGGATGACGCTGCCGGCGAACATGGCCTGCACCCGACCGCTGGTTTCCGGATCGGGAATAATCTGGCCATTCAATTCGACCGTCGCCGCCAGTTCGGCGATACGCACCGGCTGGGTACGCAAGCCGAGCTGGCGTTGCACCGGCTTCGGCACGAACAGACTGCCGTCGGCCAACCGCTGCAGCGCTGCAGTCACCCCGGTTGTGCCTACCGCCGACACAGCGGCCGGCGCCTTCTTCTTGGCGTCCTGACTGTGATCTTCGTCCCCGTGAGCCAAGGCTGCCTCCGTGACCATACTTAATGCCAGCGCGGTCACCAGTACATGCAAATCGATCTTGCGCATCATCAAATCCCCTTCTTGGCGCGTTTGTGACGCCGAACGGCAAACCATATTCCGGTGATCAGCAGCAGCGCTCCGGGCAAAGCCCAGACGACCCACTCGCGCCAGCCGTGGGTATGCACCTCAGTGGTCACGGAGCCGGAGGTGTCCAGTGTGGTGGTGAGGAGATCGATACTGTCGCCGGCCTCGACGCTGATGGTCAGCGGGTGCCTGGCCGGCGGCAGCGGCGTGGCAACATCAAGAACGTAGGTTCCGGGCGTGGTTTCGCTGGCCACTCCCTTCAGCCCCGCACCCTCGATTTCCACCTTGGCCTGCGCCACGGGTTCGTTACTGGCGAAACGATCCACATACACCACCAGCTTCTTGCCTTCGAGAGACGTGACGACTTCGAATTCCTCTGTCGCTGCGACGGCACGCGGCGTGACGCTCTGACTGACTGGGAGAGGTGCCGGCGCTTCGTGGCTATGCCCATCGCTACTGTCCCCGCCTGCCCAGACGGGCAAGGAAAAAGCGACGAGCGTCACAAGAAGAAACCTCTTCACATGCTTCACGGCAACACTCCCAGAGCTTGGTTAAGACGTGATACCGCAGCGGCGCGGGCCACGCGCTGGCGGTCAAAAAATGCATCGGCATCAAAGGCGGCGGAGCGAATGCGCAGCAAGGTCGCGAGATCGGATTCGCCTAGCGCAAAGGCTTTCTCGGCAAGGCGCAGGTTCTCGGCGGAAAGCTGGCGGCGCTCCTGCGCCATCGCGAACTGGCGTTCGGCCGATTGCAGGTTGCGCTGCGCGCGCTCGGCGTCGAGCCGGACCCGGGTGTGGGTACGCAGCAAATCAGCATCGGACTGATTCGCCTCGGCCTGTGCTGCCGACGTTTCCCGACGTACTTGCGAACCGGACGAGAACGGGATCTTGAGTTTGATGCCTACGTTGTTGGAATAGGAGTCGGCAAAGTCGTCCCGCTCGCGCACGACCCGCAGAGTCAGTTCCGGCGCGGCACGACGCGACTCATCTGCGACCTTGACGCGCGCACGGGCGCTGCGCGCGGCGGCGGCGGTAACAGCCAGCAAGGGATGAGATGCGGCTGAATCGCCGGTTTCATCCGCCAGTGGTCGCGTTGTCGGCGACTCTTCGTCCAGATTCTTCGGGGCAGGAGAACCAGTGAGGGCTTGTACGGCCTGCTCCGCCTGGAGCTGGTTTGCTTCCGCTTCGACCAGCTCGGCATTGGCAACATAAGTCTCGGTTAGCGCAAGGTTGGCGTCGATGCGCGACAGTTCGCCAACCTTGTAGCGCCGCATCACGTCGGTTTCCAAAGCGCGGGCGGTTTCCACGCGACGCGATGCCAGAACCTTGGCACCGCGGGCCGCCGCCAACGCCCACCATGCCTCCCGCAGTTCGCCGCTCACCTCCAGACGCACGGCAGTGCGTCGGGCAACGGCTTCGTCAATGCGACTGGTTGCCTCGGCTTCGCGCGCCGCTTTCTGGCCGGGCAGCCACAACGGCACCGCCAGTTCGACCTCATATTCCTGCTTGCCCTGATTGCGGTTGAACTGGTCGCTCAGGTTGCCGATGCTCACCGAACCTGGCTCGGGCGTCAGTCCAGCCGCGACATCCTGTGCTGCGCGTGCTTCGGCCTCGCGAGCATCCAATCCGGCGGCTTGCGGGTTCAAGCGCCAGGCCTGTTCCACGGCTGTCGCCAGTCCGGATCTTGGCGTTTCTGCCGCATGTACGGATAAACCGGCAAGCAGAACGGTGGCGCAAACTGCCGCTCGCCTCAGTTGGCGGAATTGATGAAACCTGACGGGTTTCATGACTGCCGGGAAGAAAGAAGCAGGAATAGGCGACGGCCCGCAACTTCCTGACGATTTCGAGTATGAGTTTCCACAGCGTTCGCTCCTGTTCGACGATGAGCGAATTCTGCGCAACAGCAGTTAACGCCATGCTGACCTTCAGATTACATTTCGGTAATCTTGGAGGACTACCTAAGTTGCCGGCGCAGAATAGCGCAAATCGCAACACGGGAGATACACATGAAAATACTGGTGGTCGAAGACGAGATCAAGACCGGGGATTACCTGCGACAAGGCCTGACCGAAGCCGGGTTCGTTGTCGACCTGGCGCGTGATGGCCTTGATGGGTTGCATCTCGCTCAGACCGATGCCTATGACCTGGCGATACTGGATGTCATGCTGCCCGGTATCGACGGCTGGGCGGTGTTACAGGGCATTCGCAGGGCCGGCAAGGACATGCCGGTATTGTTCCTGACGGCCCGCGATCAGGTGCAGGATCGTGTGCACGGCCTGGAGTTAGGGGCGGACGATTACATGGTGAAGCCCTTCGCTTTCGCCGAACTGTTGGCGCGCGTGCGTATCCATCTGCGGCGCGGCAGCAAGACGAAGGAGTCCGAGTATCTGCGCGCAGCCGATCTAGAACTCGACCTGATGCGGCGGCGCGTCACCCGCGCCGGCAGGCGAATCGACCTGACGGTGAAGGAGTTCGCTCTGCTCGAATTGCTGTTGCGACGGCAGGGCGAAGTGCTGCCGCGCTCGCTGATCGCCTCTCAGGTGTGGGACATGAACTTCGACAGTGACACCAACGTTATCGAGGTGGCGATCAAGCGTTTGCGGCTCAAGATCGACGAAGACTTCGAACTCAAGCTGATCCGCACCGTTCGTGGAATGGGGTATGTGTTGGAGATCGCCGAGTGAAATCAGCCGGACGCAAATCCATCATTTTCCGCCTGACGCTGCTATTCGCTTCGGCATCGACCGCCGTCCTGCTTGTGCTTGGGCTTTTGATCGGCAATTCAGTCGAGCACCATTTCGAAGTGCAGGACATGGAGGTACTGACCGGCAAACTGGAACTGACCCGGCACGCGCTGGAAAAGGTTCATTCGCAAAGCGACCTAGATGCTTTGCCACAGCAACTGGATGACTCCCTGGTGGGGCATCATGGCCTGGCGGTCATTGTGGTGGCGCCTTCAGGACAAACCCTGTTTGTTACCAGTGGTGCCGAGTTTCCACAGGTCTTGCTTGCGCGAAGCCCTGATATGACCAACTCGGGTCCGATCATCTGGAAATCGACGGATCACATACCGCTGCGCGGGATTTCGGCGATGGTCAAAACCGGCATCGAGGGGGCGAAACCTGCCGTCGTTGCCGTAGCGACGGACATATCGAAGCACGAACACTTCATGAGTTGGTTTCGATTCACATTATGGTCTGTCGTGATTCTGGCTGCACTCATGACCGGATTTCTCGGCTGGGTGGCTGTCAGACGCGGGTTGGCGCCATTGCACGCGATCAAGCTGGAGGCAGCGGCCATTACAGCGGATCGCCTGCACTCCAGGTTAGCTACCGAATCGATCCCGATCGAACTGGTGGATCTTGCCGAGACTCTGAACCAGATGCTAGCCCGTCTGGAGGATTCTTTCCGGCGGTTGTCGGATTTCTCCTCGGATATTGCCCACGAACTGCGAACGCCGGTGAGCAATCTGCTGACGCAGACCCAAGTCATGCTCTTGCGTGTCAGGACGATTGACGAATATCAGGATGTACTTGCGTCAAACGCGGAGGAACTGGAGCGCATGGCGAAAATGATCGCCGACATGCTGTTCCTCGCCAAGGCCGACAATAACCTCGTGGTACCAAATCTCGAGGCCGTTGATCTTCGGGCAGAGGCGGAAGGATTAGCCTCGTTCTACGAGGCTGTCGCCGAGGAAAACAGCGTTGCTCTGACTGTAGACGGGAGCGCTACCGTAACCGGAGACCGGTTGATGTTGCGTAGAGCCATCGGCAACTTGCTGTCGAATGCCTTTGGGCATACCCCCCGAGGAGGTTACGTACGAATTCAGATCGGCAAGAATGAAGACCGAATGGCAACGATCCAGGTTGAAAACTCCGGCGAGACGATCTCGCCAGAACATCTGCCGCGTCTCTTTGACCGTTTCTACCGGGCAGACCCTTCAAGGAAACGCCTTGCCGATGGAGTTGGTCTGGGGCTGGCGCTCACACGCTCGATCATTCAAGCGCATGGAGGATCCGTATCGGTTCGGTCGGCCGATGGGGTCACCATATTTGAGCTGCAAATGTAGCCAAGACCGCCTTTGATACAGACTTCTGGGTTATGGCCGGTGTGTCGACCGCATACCGGGCGTTTGTGCATCAGGGGCGCAACGATAAGTTGCTGCGGCGTTCATAGGGACTGCACCCGAGATGTTCGCCAAAGCTTGTCCAGGCCAGCAGCACCGAACTGCGACAGGAAATGCGTTCACTGCTTTCTCGTTACTGCCAAACGGAAGCAGCCCCCGAAGGAGCCGCTTCACGATCAGAGGAATCGGCTGTTTAGCCTCAGCCTCCTTTGTGCCCTTTGTTGATCAGGGAATTCAGACGCGCGACCTCGTCACTCTGCGTCGTGATTTTCCGTCCATCACTGGTCTCTACCTCCGTGCCCGGAGTCGTTCGAGTGGCACGACCGTACCGGTCCTCGATCGCCATTTTCCCATCATTGAAGATGTAAAGGGTTGCCCCGTTTTTCAGATCGACAACCTGTTTCGCTTCGGCACGGGCAGCATCATCGGCAAACGCGGTTGTCGCACCTGAGGTGCTCAAGACCGCAATCAGGGCCAGTTTGGCAAGCTTGGTTTTCATGGTTTACTCCTTGTGAGATGGGTTGATTCCATCGGGCATATCTCGTCCGACGGTGATGCCATCTTAGGAGACGCATACCAACAGGGAGGTGACCAGGAAATTACGTTTCAGTCAGCATTCGTTTGGCTATGAGGTTTTGTTGAGGTGGCTGAATGAATCGCCGTTGAATGACAGCATACCGACCTCATTGCTGACAGATTGGGATCGCAGGTTCAAGGTCAGCTCCGGCCGAGCTGCAGCCGGCGCCCAGGTCACAGTGTCCGTCAGCTTGCGGATCAGGAAGCCGCCAAAGAGCTTGTAAACATCATCAGGCAGCAATGGGTCGTTATGCAAAGCGACCCTTATGGAAAGCTTTGCATAAGGGTCGGTGGCAGCCGGTGGCCCAAAAAATGTGAACGACTGCTTCCCGTCTGACCCGGCCGGTGATGCTCGGCCTCGGCGGTTTCCCATCGAGCTGGTCGCTCCAGGACCACAAGCGGCCACTGAGTTTTCGTGGCTTGCTGTCGGCAACCGACCCATCTCCAGCCGAATGACCGGTTACGGTTGATCGCCCCGAGGTCGGCAGGCCGCAGCTCATGCCGCATAGCTACCCAGGCGATGGCGAACGGTCTGAAGCAGCGCTTCCCGTTCGTTGAGGCAATCGTGCGGGGCACGAGCACGCTGGACTTGGCCTGGACCGGCGCTGGCGAGCCAACCGCTGGGGAAATGGAAGCACGCTGCGATCTCCCACGTGTCGGCGACCTCGCCGAGTTGGGCGAGAACACCGGCAATCACCGGCAGCGGTTGCAACGCTTCGCTGAACTGGTGGGCAGGGAAATACTCTCTCCCGTCCTAGCTTACGGCGTAGATCTTGCCTGCCTTGAAAGGGAAAACTGCGGAGCATGCTGCGTGCCCATCGATCGACGCTGTCGTGGAAGCAAAAATGTGCCGTGCAAGGGAGGAAACCGGTCATGGTTCTCATCATCGGAGGTGTCCGCCATGACTGTTGGGCAAGGCAATGGCTGGCAATTAGTCATTTCCTTGCCCAGATCGGGGCATCATCCACTCATGGCTTTCCGCATTCGAGAAGGTAAAATTATCGCCATGACACGCTCTGACCTCATCACCGTTCTCGCTTCGCGCTTCCCCAGTCTTGTGGCGAAGGATGCCGAAATCGCGGTTAAAGAGATTCTCGACGCCATCGGGATTGCTCTGGCACAAGGTGATCGCGTCGAAATCCGTGGTTTCGGAAGCTTCCGTTTGAACTACCGCCCAGCACGAACAGGCCGCAACCCGAAAAGCGGAGAGCCCGTGGCGGTTGCCGAGAAATATGTGCCGCACTTCCAGGCCAGCAAGGAAATGCGCGAACGCGTTGAACAGTCGGTCAAGCCCGCGCCACTCCAGCGGGCTGCCTGATGCGCGTCCAGCGGTTGTTTGCGCTGATCGTGTTGAGCGGAGGCCTGGTTTTCCAGTGACGGCCAAGCGCCGATCGCCATGCCGCCGGCACAGCCTGTTTTCGCAAGACGTGGCCATCGCTGTCGCCGCCGACTTTGAGCGTGTTGCTCATGGCTGTCCGCCGATGATGACTTTTCGCGGGACATACCCGGAGGTATTCCACGCAACCGTTGCCGCCTTCGTCGTCTGCGCCGAGCCTGGCTGTACCGTTGCCAGAGCCCCAGGCATCGACGAGGGCAGGGCCCCGACTTTCGTCACGTCCACCGTGACAAAGCGAGCCTCCAGCCAATCCGCCCACCTTCCCGCCTTGACGAGCAGATCTGCCCGATACACCGCGTTGTACTGCGGCGTCCGGGAGTGGTAGTTGGCGGCTCGCGTCCAGAGATCGCCCCTGTCCTTCTTGATGTGCTGCCGCAGCCGCCAGGCGGCGAGGTCGAAGGCATAGCAGCCGGCCGTTGCTAGGGGTCGTCTCAGAAAACGGAAAATAAAGCACGCTAAGCCGGTTGCAATGGTCGTAGCGGCCTGAACTTGCCCGCGCCGATCTTGGCGCTGCTGCGCCAGAGGTAGTCGCCGGTCAGGTTGATGTGTTCCCAGCCGAGCGGCGACAGGTACTGCAACAACGCGTTATCGACAGTATGGCCATTGCCACGTAACGCTTGCGCTGCGCGCTCCAGATAGACCGTGTTCCACAGCACAACGGCCGCCGTCACCAGGTTGAGGCCGCTGGCCCGATAGCGCTGCTGCTCGAAACTGCGGTCGCGGATTTCGCCCAAGCGGTTGAAGAACACGGCCCGGGCCAGTGCGTTGCGGGCTTCGCCCTTGTTCAACCCGGCATGCACACGGCGGCGCAGCTCGACGCTTTGCAGCCAGTCGAGGATGAACAGCGTGCGCTCGATGCGGCCCAACTCGCGCAGGGCGACGGCCAGGCCGTTCTGGCGCGGGTAACTGCCGAGCTTCCTGAGCATCAGCGAGGCCGTCACCGTGCCCTGCTTGATCGAGGTGGCCAGCCGCAAAATTTCGTCCCAATGGGCGCGGACATGCTTGATGTTGAGCGTGCCGCCGATCATCGGCTTGAGCGCGTCATAGGCGGTTTCGCCCTTGGAAATGTAGAGCTTGGTGTCTCCCAAATCGCGGATGCGCGGCGCGAAGCGGAAGCCCAAGAGGTGCATCAGAGCAAAGACATGATCGGTGAAGCCCGCCGTGTCGGTGTAGTGTTCTTCGATGCGCAGGTCGGACTCGTGGTACAGCAGGCCATCGAGCACATAGGTGGAGTCGCGCACGCCGACATTTACCACCTTGGTGTGGAACGGCGCGTACTGGTCGGAGATGTGGGTGTAGAACGTCCGTCCTGGGCTGCTGCCATATTTCGGGTTGATGTGGCCGGTACTCTCGGCCTTGCTGCCGGTGCGGAAGTTCTGGCCGTCCGATGATGACGTGGTGCCGTCGCCCCAATGCTCGGCGAAGGGATGCCGGAATTGGGCGTTCACCAATTCAGCCAGCGCCGTCGAATAGGTTTCGTCGCGGGTATGCCAGGCTTGCAACCAGGCGAGCTTGGCGTAGGTCGTGCCGGGACAGGACTCAGCCATCTTCGTCAGGCCCAGGTTGATTGCGTCGGCCAGGATCGTCGTTAGCAGCAAGTTTTTGTCCTTGGCCAGATCGCCCGATTTCAGGTGCGTGAAGTGGCGGGTGAAGCCCGTCCACTCATCGACTTCGAGCAGCAATTCGGTGATCTTGACGTGTGGCAGGATCATGGCCGTCTGGTCGATCAGCGCCTGCGCGGTGTCGGGCACCGCCGCATCCAGCGGCGTGATTTTCAAGCCGGACTCGGTGATGATGGCATCGGGCAGATCGTTGGCCGCCGCCATGCGGTTGACGGTGGCAAGCTGCGTTTCCAGTAGGGTCAGCCGGTCGTGCAGATATTGGTCGCAGTCGGTGACAACGGCCAGCGGCAATGTGCTGGACTGCTTGAGGCTGGTGAACTTATCGGGCGGCACCAGGTAGTCCTCGAAGTCCTTGAACTGGCGCGAACCCTGCACCCAAATGTCGCCCGAGCGAAGGGAGTTCTTGAGTTCCGACAGGGCGCACAGTTCGTAGTAGCGTCTGTCGATACCAGCGTCGGTCATCACCAGTTTCTGCCAGCGCGGCTTGATGAAGTCGGTCGGGGCATCGGTTGGCACCTTGCGGGCGTTGTCGGTGTTCATACCGCGCAGCACCTCGATGGCATCAAGCACACCCTTGGCGGCGGGCGCGGCCCGCAGCTTGAGCACGGCAAGGAATTCCGGCGCGTAGCGGCGCAAGGTGGCGTAACTCTCGCCGATGCGATGCAGGAAGTCGAAGTCATCGGGCTGCGCGAGCTTTTGCGCCTCGGTGACGCTCTCGGCGAAAGCGTCCCAGGACATGACGGCCTCAATGGCCGCGAACGGGTCGCGGCCTGACTGTTTGGCGTCGATCAGCGCCTGACCGATGCGCCCGTACAGTCGCACCTTGGCGTTGATGGCTTTACCAGAAGCCTGGAACTGCTGCTGATGCTTGTTCTTGGCGGCGTTGAACAGCTTCCCCAGGATGCGGTCGTGCAAGTCGATGATTTCGTCGGTGACGGTGGCCATGCCTTCGATGGCCAGCGCCACGAGGGTGGCGTAGCGCCGCCGCGGCTCGAACTTGGCCAGGTCGGCGGGCGTCATCTGGCCGCCCTCGCGGGCGATTTTGAGCAGCCGGTTCTGGTGAACCAGCCGCTCGATGCCAGAAGGCAGGTCGAGGGCCTGCCAGGCTTTGAGGCGCTCAATGTGTTCGAGCATGTGGCGGGAGTTCGGTTTGACAGGCGACTGACGCAGCCAGGCCAGCCAGGTCATCTTGCCGTTGTCGCGGCGTTTCAGCAGATCGTCGAGGCGATGCCGGTGTCCGTTCGACAGCGGCTCGGACAGGGCTTCATAGATGCGTCGGTTGGCGCGAGTGATGGCCTCAGCACTGGCGCGCTCGATGGCGTTGAGCGCGGGCAGGATGATCGACTGCCGCCGCAGTTGCTCAATCAAGGCGCTGGCCAGCACGATGCCTTTGTCGGTCTGCATGGCCAGCTCGGTCAGCGTGTGGACGGCCTGTCGGTAATGGCTCATGGTGAACGGCTGGAAGCCGAACACCGTTTGCAGTTCGACCAGGTGCTCGCGCCGGGTCTGTTCCCGCTGCCCGTAGTCGTTCCAGCTTTCAACACCGACCTTGAGCTGGTCGGCGACCAGTTTCAGCAAGGGCAGGAACAGCGGCTGATCGACGCCAAGGAGAATGCCGGGAAAGCGCAGGTAGCAAAGCTGCACCGCGAAGCCCAACCGGTTCGCAGGCCCGCGCCGCTGCCGGATGATCGAAAGGTCACTATCACTGAGCGAGTAATGCCGGATCAAATCGTCCTTGGTGTCCGGCAACGCCAGCAGGCTTTCCCGCTCGGCGGCGGACAGGATGGAACGACGAGGCATATTTACTGATCCGTTCTCAAGTATTGATACAGGGTCTCCCGACTGACGCCGAACTCGCGCGCCAGTTTCGACTTTTGTTCGCCTGCGTCGGCCCGTTGACGTAACTCGGCCGCACGCTCTGGCGACAGGGCTTTCTTGCGGCCCCGGTAGGCACCGCGCTGCTTAGCCAGCGCAATGCCCTCGCGCTGCCTCTCGCGGATCAGGGCACGCTCGAATTCGGCGAATGCACCCATCACGGACAGCATCAGATTGGCCATCGGCGAATCCTCGCCGGTGAAGGTCAGGCATTCCTTGACGAACTCAATTCGTACGCCGCGCTTGGTGAGCTTTTGCACGAGGCGGCGCAAGTCATCGAGGTTGCGCGCCAGGCGATCCATGCTGTGCACCACCACGGTATCGCCTTCGCGCACGAAGGTCAGCAGCGTGTCGAGCTGCGGGCGCAGCGTATCTTTGCCCGACGCCTTGTCGGTGAATACCTTGTCCACCTGGACCTGCTCAAGCTGGCGATCCGGGTTCTGATCGAAGCTGCTGACCCGCACGTACCCGATGCGTTGACCTTTCAAGGGTGTCTCCTGCACAAATGTGTCAGGAAAGAATTTATAAGCCTTTGCTACATGTGTCAATAAATATTCATTAATACTCTATCCTGACGCATTTCGAGTGCAGCACTTGACGCCAAGTTAGGGTATAGCTTAACCGGACACATCGGCCTCTGTGCCTCTACTGCTTTTCGGTACAACCGTCAAGAACAGGCAGAGCGCTCCGATAGTTATCGCCACATCAGCGAGGTTGAAGGCGGGCCAGTGCACAAGCTGCCAATGGAAGTCGAGGAAATCGACAACCGATCCACGCAGCACACGATCCACGACATTGCCGAGCGCACCACCAAGGATCAGGCTGTAGCCCACCGCTTCAAGGCGTGGCCGCTGCTGGCACAGCATGCGGCCCAGCCAAGCAGAAACGACCAGACCCAGCGCCATGAGAAAGTAACGTTGCCAGCCGCCAGCGTTCGCCAGAAAGCTGAATGCCGCGCCGGGATTCAGGACATGGACAATGTTGAAGAAGGTGCTGACTTCGACCTGTTCACCGTAGGCAAACGTGCGGGTGATGGCGAACTTTGCGAGCTGATCTGTCATGACAGAACTGGCGGCCACTGCGAACCAGACCCAAGTCGATGTGCGGCGAGCCGATTGCCACACAGGGGCGGCCAGCGGCATCAGCCACCCGGCGAGCGCCGTGCAGCTCAATCCAAGTACCCACCCCGCCAGCACATCGGCAGGAAAGTGCATTCCGGCTGCGATGCGTGACCAACCGACCAATGCGGCGTACAACACCAAGCCGATGCGGCCACGACGGCCTATCAAAGGCCAGAGCGCGCCGACCACCAGCGCGGCATAGGTGGCATGCCCGCTGGGCAGGCTGTAGTGTCGTTCGATGCCCCCGATAACGCGCACCATGTCGCCAAAAACGGCAGGCGGGCGTGGAAAGTCGATCCATAGCTTCAAGATGGTGGCGACGAGAAATGCCAACGCAAAGGCCACGCTAAAGACTCTGAGTCTGTACCGGATGGCATCGGCCCGCGTTGGGTCAGGTGCCGACTTTGACCATCCCCACATCGCCAAGAGCATCAGTGGTGCAGTCCAGTAGTTGCCTATCACAAGGTTGAAGAACGATACCGGCGGTTCCAGCGCTGCAGGTGTGCTCATGTTGATGGCTTGGAACAACGCGATGTTTAGACCACCCCAGTCGTAGAGAAAGAATTTCCAGCTCATTTGCGCAACAGCCTCAAGCCATTGCCAACGACGAGCAAGCTGGCCCCCATATCAGCAAACACCGCCATCCACATGGTCGCTTGACCCGTGAAGGTCAGCACCAGAAATACTGCCTTGATGCCAAGGGCCAGCACAATGTTTTGCATCAGCACCTGCGCCGTCGCACGCGACAGGCGCACGAAGGTCGGAATCTTGCCCAGGTTGTCGTCCATCAGGGCCACGTCAGCGGTCTCGATGGCGGTATCGGTGCCAGCCGCTCCCATGGCAAAGCCGATGTCCGCACGCGCCAAGGCCGGGGCATCGTTGATGCCATCACCGACCATGCCGACCTTGCCCTTTATGGCCAGTAGCTCAACTTCGCGCAGTTTGTCGTCTGGGAGCAGATTGCCTTGCGCACTGTCGATCCCGGCTTGTGCGGCAATGGCCTGTGCCGTGTGGGGGTTGTCGCCGGTCAGCATCATGGTGTTGATGCCCAGTGCATGAAGCTCGGCAATGGCGCTCCTGCTGCTTTCCTTGATGGTGTCCGCTACGGCAAATAAGGCATGAACCCCTTTTGCGCTGACCAACATCACGACAGTTTTACCCATGGTTTCCAGCGCCGCGATGCGCTGTTCCAGTTCTGGTGTGCATTGCCCCAGCGCTTCGAGCATCCGCTGGTTGCCAAGATGGTAGGTCTCACCGTTGATTTGGCCTTGCACGCCCCGACCGGGCAGCGCGCTGAACTCGGCTACGTCGAGTAAGGCAACCCCATCCGTCTGCGCGGCTTGTGCCACCGCTTTGGATACAGGGTGGTCGGAACGAGCCGCCAGACTGGCAGCGATGCTGCGGCTGTTTGCGGCGAGTGCATTGCCCCAAGTGACAAAATCGGTCTGTGCGGGCTTGCCGTGCGTGATCGTGCCGGTCTTGTCCAGAGCCAGCCAGCGCAGCTTGCGGCCTTCTTCCAGATAGACGCCGCCCTTGATGAGAATGCCGTGGCGGGCGGCAGCGGCCAGGCCGCTGACGATGCTGACCGGCGTAGAGATCACCAGTGCGCACGGGCAGGCGACCACCAGCAGAACCAATGCACGGTAAATCCAGTCGAGCCATGCCGCACCCATGAACAGCGGTGGCAACAACGCGACGGCGATGGCAACACCGAAAACAATGGGCGTGTACCAGCGGGCGAACTGATCGACAAAGCGCTGAGTCGGCGCACGGCTTCCTTGGGCAGCCTCTACCGCGTGAATGATGCGGGCCAATGTGGAGTTGCTGGCCACGGCGGTGACGCGGTACTCGAATGAACCGGATTCGTTGATCGTGCCCGCAAACACCGGATCACCGGGGGATTTCTCGACCGGAAGGCTTTCACCCGTGATCGGGGCTTGGTTGACGGCAGAGCGGCCTTCCAGCACCTCACCATCCAGGGCGATGCGCTCACCTGGCTTGACCCGGACGCGGCTACCGATGGCAATTTGCTTTGCACCCACCTCGCGCCATGTGCCGTCAGCCTGCTGCACCGTGGCCTGTTCCGGGGTCAGGTCGAGCAGGCCACGGATGGCATTGCGGGCGCGATCCAGCGACTTGGCTTCGATCACCTCGGCCAGCGCGAAAAGCACCATCACCATTGCCGCCTCGGGCCAGTGCCCGATCAACATGGCACCCGTGACGGCAATCGACATCAGGGCGTTCATGTTGAGATTACGGTTCTTGAGCGCAATCCAACCTTTCTTGTAGGTGGACAGACCGCCGGTGAAGACCGCGACGAGCGCCAGAACGACGACCGACCAATGATTGCCGTTGTGGAGCCAGTAGACCGCCTCGGCCGCCGATGCAGTTACAAAGGAGATGCCCAGCGGCCACCAGTTGGTCGGCGTGGTCACAAGGGATGCGGATGGCGATGCGGCCTCTGCGGTGTCCAACACCTGCGCCTCGAATCCAAGCGCTTGCAGTGCCGCGAGCACGTCCGGCAGAACCTGGTCCGCATGGCGTACCGACAGCGTGCGCTGCATCAGGTTGAAATCGAGATCGGCAACTCCGGCCATGGTACCGAGCTTGTTGCGGATCAACGTCTCTTCGGTCGGGCAATCCATTTTGGTAATGGACAGCTTGGTCGTTTGCCCGGTCGATGCCTGATCCATGCGCACGGCTTGCATGCCGATGGCGGTTAGCGCCTGCTCAACGGGAAACAACGAAGGCAGTTCGTGCCGAACGGCCAAAGTACGCTGCATCAGGTTGAACTCAAGACCAACCACCCCCGCCAGCCCGACCAGCTTGCCTCGGATCAGCGCCTCTTCCGTGGGGCAGTCCATGTTCTCGATGCGATACACCGCTTGAGCCGATCCGGTTGTCGCTGGGGCTTGTGTCGTGGGTTGGATGATCGGCCCAGCCGAGCAGCCACACGCCGTGGAAGCGCATTCGCTCATAAATAACTCCTTCAAATCTATACAACTTCCATTACAAACCCTATAGTTACTATAGAGTCAAGTGAAATAAAGGAGATTGATGCATGGAAATCAGAATTGGCGACCTCGCCAAGCGCTCTGGATGCGAGGTTGTGACCATCCGCTACTACGAGAAGGAAGGGCTACTGCCGAAGCCAGCGCGAAGCGGTGGCAACTTCCGGCTGTACGGTGAGGCGCACATTGAGCGCTTGCAATTCATCCGTCATTGCCGTTCGCTCGACATGACGTTGAGCGAGATTCGCGCATTGCTGGGTCTGCGAGACAACCCGATGCAGGACTGTGGGGAGGTCAACACGCTGCTGGAGGCCCATATTCAACAGGTGGAAATGCGTGTGTCCGCGCTGTTGCAGTTAAAGCGGCACTTGGTTGATTTGCGCGAGAAGTGTTCTGGCTCTCGATCTGTAGAGGCGTGCGGCATTTTGCAAGGGTTGGGCAATTGCAATTGCCATGGTGAAAGTGCCACGAAAAGTCAAACATCTGGGTAAGTAAGGGCTTAGCGTGCTTTATTTTCCGTTTTCTGAGGCGACCCCTGCTACATCATCCGGCGTGATGCCGTAGCGAGCTAAGTCGCGCAGGTACGCCGTGTTGAATTGCATCGGCCCCACGTCATGCGTGCCGTTGGAGTTGCGCACCCACTGGCCCGGCTTCCCCCCTTCCTTCTCCGCCACCGCAAACACGATGTTCGCGGGAACTTGGTACTTCACAGCGGCCGCGATCGAGCAGACGACGCGCTCCTGAAGCTGGGGCGGAAGATCGGCAACAGGCATGAGCTTTCTGCTTTCCTCCTACCGATACCACTCTTCATTCCTGCGCCGGCTATCTTCGGCAGCAATTCGATCGTTGTACCGAGCCACGGCAGCGTTATAGTCGCGCGCATCGACCCAATAGCCGCCTCTTTCCGGCGTCCCGACATAGCGGGGAGCCAGGTCGCCGAGGTCGGTGTACTGGTGCCCGGTGTAGGCCGCGCAATAGCCCGGCATCTGGTTGTTGATCAACACCCTGCCACCGTCAGCGTCCCAGCTGTTCCACACGAGAAGCGTCACATTCAGTGAAGCCGCGTCGCAGCGGCCCGCGCCGTTCGCCATGGCGTTCACCAGCGAGCGCATTTCCGGAGTCTGATCCGACACCGGGCACAGGCTGAGGAAGTTGGCGCGTGCTCGCACGGTGTCGGACCACTTCCGTTTATGGATACTGAAATAGCGCGAGAGCGACGGCGAGCACTCGCTCGGCCGGGTGCTCGTCGCCAGGCACAGGGTGGCCTCGCACGCCAGGCGGGTATCGCCGGTCAGCACCTCCTGGGCACCGGCGGAGGCCGCGGTTGCGGCGGCGATTGCCAGGATGAACGGAGCGAAGACGCAGTGGTTTTTCATCGGGGAGGCTCCTTTCAAGAAGATCGGGCGGCGCGGTCACGGAATGCGGCGATTTCCGCTTCTGCGTCCACCGATTGGTCGTCTGCCTTTGCCAGGCTGTCGCTGCCGAATGCGGGTTGCTGGTCGCTCCTCGCCTTGATGGCCGCAGCGATCTTGCCGCCCGTCGTCTCGCCGATGCGATCCATCGCGGCATCCTTCACTTCGCCGGCTCTGGCCTTTGCGACGTCCCAGCTGCCTTGCGCCAGATTCGCCGCAGTGCCTGCGACGACCTTCCCGACCTTGGCCACTACGGAAGCCATGTCGCCCGACTGCGCTTGGCCCGGCGTTCCACCCCGCTTGGCGCTCGCCTGCCTGGTGTCGGATCTGCCGGAATGTGAACTGCTGCCACCAGACGGCCCGCCGCCGGCTGAACTGCTGTCCATCGCCGCCGCCAGCGGGCTTGCGCCGCTACCGGCCGACGATCGGCCCGCACCCGACGAACTGCCGCCGGCCAGGCTCGCAAGCATGTCGCTACCACCGGCCACGTCCTGCGACGCTTTCGAGCACGCCGCCATCAAGGCTTGAGTACCGCCAGCCATGCTCGCCGCCCCGGTGGCAATGGCTGCGCCGGCGACACCCACGGCCGCACTGGCCATGCCGACCGCCGCCATCGCCGCGCCCGTACCGAGGCCACTGCCCATGGTGTGTACGCTGCCACCCATCGCCAGGCCGCCGATCAACGAAGGCAGTTTGGTCACGAGCGCAAACAGCACCACGGCGACGATCAACATCACGCCCAGTTCCTTCAGGCTGATGCCCGGATCCATCCCGGCGTAGTACTGGTCGACGAAGGATTTGCCGATGCCAACCAGCAGGACCATGGTAAAGAGCTGCGCGGCAATGTTCAGAACGGTCTTGTAGTAGCCGATCGCCATGTCGGAGGTCCAGCGGGACCCACCAAAGCCGAGGAAGAACACGCCGGCGTAAGACAGGATCCAGCCACTCACCAGGAGCACCAGCATGTTCACACCGATCAACGCCAGGATGATGAGGATGGCAGCGCTGATGAGGATGCCGACCGCACTGTCAACGGGTGACAATATCGACGACTTGTCGAGCACCTTGAAGAAGATGTCGAAGCCGATATCGACAATGCCCGACGGGGTCAGCGTGGCGCCTGTCCCGGTGGCCATGCCGCCGAGGGTGCGTAGGGAATCCATGATGTCGGTAGCGAAGCGCGGGCCGTTGGTGAGCAACCACCAGAAGAAGCCGGTGAACACCGTGAACCGGAAGAACTCGGCGTAGAAGTCACCCAGGTCAGCTTTGCGCAAGGCCAGCATGCCGAAGGTCCAGACCATCGAGATCACGGCGAGCGTCCAGAACAGGAAGCTGGCTCGCGCCGTGATGACGCCTGCCCAGGCGCTGGCCGCAGCCGCATAGCGCGCCAGGACGTTGTCGAGGACACCCGCATTGTTGATCGCTGCCTGGGCGTCGATGGAGAAAAACGCCAGCCACAATAGCATCGTAATACTGGCGCTCTTGAGTACGGTGGGCAGGCTCATCGCTTACCTCACCATTCTTTCTTTGGACTGGGTGTGAACCCGGGACCGCGACGCGCACACGCCGAGGCGAATTGCTCGCGCGTCCCCTTGTCCTCGATCTTGAGCATGTTTTCCCACTTGCAGTTTTCGTCGTTCACGGCCGGCACTTCCTTCTTGGGCGTTTCTGGTGAGCAGGCGCTGATCAAGGAGGACACAAGGGCTGCCAGCGTCAGGAGGGCAGGGCGGTTGGTGATCATGTCGATTCCTTTCGTTTACCAGTTACGGACCGGGCTGGCGACGTAGCTCCCCTGACGCAGTTGCTCGCCGGCAGCGGCTTGTTGTGCTTCCCGATCCGCAAGCACCTGGTTGCGGGTGGCGATGGCGTTCTGCTCGGCCACCAGCAGGGCGCGGATTTGCAGCAGTTGGTTGGCCTGCTGGCTGGCGAGCTGATTCGCGTAGCTGATCGCCTGCATCTGGCCAGTCGCACCCTGCGCGCTCGCCTGCAGGCGCTGCAAGGTCATGGCATCCGCTTCCAGGGCGGCTTGTTGCTTGTCGAGGCCACGGAACAGCGCATCGGTGGCCCTCTTCTGTGCTTCGGAGCCGAGGCGTTGGTTCTCCTTGATCGCGGCCCACTCCGCGTCGGTGCAACCGCCTTGCCTGAAGCAGGGCGAGCCGCGGTAATAGGACGCATCCTGGAACTTGCCGAGGTACGCGTCGATGCTCCCCAGGTTGGTCTTGTAGTAATTCAGCGTGTCGATCGCACTGCGCAGCTGGTTCATCGTGCTGGTGGCCGAGTCCCAGATATAGGCTGCCGGCGCCAGCGTGTTCTGCAGCATGTTTTCGTACTGCTGCAGTTGCGTCTGGTACTGCTGAATCTGCTTCAGCGTCTGGGCGACCGCTTCGATCGAGCTGATGACGGTCTGCGAGAGGTTCGCGGTGTCGATAACCGGGATCCCTGCTGCATGCGTCGGCGTCGTCATTGCCGGGCCGGCGAACAGGGCCAGAAGCAGGGCCCGAAGCAGGGTGCCTGTGGCAGTTAGCTTTGTGGCGGCTGGTTTGCTGGTCAAGACTTTCATGCTCACTGCTCCTTGGCGTCAGTAGTCAAACGATTGGTACGGCTTGGAGAACGTCATGTCCCTGGCGACAATGACGTTGAAGCGATACCCCGGCCGGATCTCGAGCGTCGGTGCGATGTTCATGTTCTTGGCGATCAACTGCGCGGTCACTTGGCCGAGCTGCTGGCCCAGGGCTTCGCTCATCGCGCTGCTGGCGGTCGGTGCGCCATAGACACTGTTGCCCTGGTTCTGGCCCTGGCTGTAGGTGATGCCGGCGGTCACGGCAGACATCAGGAGGGCTGATCCGAACAGGCGCAGGTAATGATTGTTCACCTGGTCCGTAAGGCCAGCATAGCCGACACCATCGGCGCCCGGCATGGCGCCGATATCGATCGCCTTGCCATCGGGGAAGACGATGCGTTGCCAGGCGACGAGCACGCGCGCCTGGCCGTAGGCGACATCACTCGAGTATCGGCCGACCAGGCGCGAGCCTTGCGGGATCAACAGATGTTTGCCGGTTGGCGTGTCGTACACATTCTGCGCGACCTGGGCCATGATCTGGCCCGGTAGTTGGGAGTTGATCCCGGAGATCAGCGTTCCCGGGATGACGAAGCCAGCCCGCAGCTCAAACGGCGAGCGCGGCGCTTCCATCCGGGAATCCAGCTTCCAGCGATCGCCCTGGTCGCCGCTGCTGCTGCCGCTGCTGCCCCCGCTGCTGCCATTTCCGAATTGCGCGACGTTGTTCCTGCCGCCCGCGGCCGCTGAGGGCAGCAACTGGGGAGACGACGAGGCGGCACCGCTGCCGCCGCCCCCGATGCCGGCACCCTGCAGTGTCGCCAGCCGGGCCTTGTAGGCTGCCGTCGGGTCGTCGTGCACCGCGGCCTCGCTCTGTTGCCGTAGGGCTGCCAGGCGCGCCAGTGTTTCCTCCCGGCTACCCGGTGCGCCGGCATAGCCCGCAGCGCCGGGCGCCGAGCCGGCGCTGCGCGGGGCAACCATCTGCACCGTGGTTTTGGCCTTCACCGCTTCTTCGAGCTGCTGCATCTTCGCCATACGGATGCGATTCAGTTCTTCGTCACGGGAGCTGCTCTGGGGCGTGCCACCGCCGGCCGAGGTCGGTGGCTTTGGCGGGGTATCGAGGTTGTCCGGGCGTGCAATCAGCACGGCGCCGTCGGTGGTCGCGGGCGGGGAGAGTTCGGGGACTTGCAGCGGCTTCGCGGCTGCCGGTGGAATGATTCCATCCTTCTGTTCGCCGGCGATCTCGCTGGCGAACAGGCGGGTATTGCCACCCTTCTCCTTCGGCCCGCCGTTGGGCTTGTTCTGCTGGGCATTACGGTCCGCAGCGACCAGCACCATGATGGCCAGGAACACGGTCATGACACCGCCGACGAGATACACCGGCAGGTTATTGACCCGGCGCACGCCGGATTTTCTCGAGAGTTCGCCGGGCGACGCCTCGGGGGACATCTGGTCTTCGGTCACTTGGTCAACCATCGCCGGTCACTCCTTGCGAACCCAGGCACCGGCCGGCGCCACGCGGTCGTTCTGTGCCAGGTAGGCGCGGCTGAGCGATTGCTGCCCGACCATCACGGTGATCCGGTAAAGGTTCGGACTGGCCGCTGTGTCGAGCAGGTAGTGCAGGTTCAGCCCTGGCGCAGTCGCCGCTGCGGCTTCCGGAGAGCCTGCCTGCGGGGCCGTTCCCGGCTTGAACTCCACGAGCGCATAGCCCTTCGCCCGCAGTGCTTCCACCAGGGCGCTGCCATAGGCATCCGGCGTCGGCTGGCCAAGATGGAAGCGCGTTCTTGCCGGCGGGTACAGGGTGACCAGCTGCTTGACCGTGTCGGTGGCAATCCTTTCCTCCAGGCCGGCTGGGGGCTCGGTCGCGAAGTTGCCGTAGGGCGCGGTCGACGCACAACCGGCCAGAGCCATCACCAGGAGCGCGGAGAGGGCGAACTGGCGCATGGCTATTTCCCCCTTTGGATTGTCACGCGATCCTGCGACGAGCCGACGCCGGCAATCAGGATTGCCTTGTCGAACACGCTATCGACGATGTAACGGTCGCCCTGAACGCGGTAATTGACCATCACGGTTTCATCGTCGGTGAACACGCCGCCGTCCTTGCGCACCACCAGCAGCGCCGGCGCTTCGGTCTGGGCCATCGTCGAAGGCATCTGGATGACGGTCTTGCGGCCATCGTTGTAGACCCGCACCGGCTTCCAGGCCGCGCTGCCCGATACCTCGTACTCGAAGCTCAGGTTGCCCATGTACTCGCGGGTTCCCGGCATCGTCCGGTCTTCGCGGTCCCTCCCTTCGCGGGCCTTGATCGCTTCCCACTTGGCCATGGCCTCCTCGGGGTAGGTGAAGGACACCTGCGGCATGTACTGGGTGCGATGCGAGCGCAGCTTCAGGTGATAGCTGCGTCGGTTGGTGGTCACGACCATCGACGTTTCCAGGCCGACGTCGAGCGGTTTGATGATCAGGTGCTGCACTTCCCCCGCGCCGCTGCCAGTGACGGCCGGTTCGACCGTCCAGCGGGCGGTATCGCCGAGGTTGATCGAGTTGACCTGCTCGCCGGCCTGCAGGGCGACGTCGCACACTTGCAGCACCGCGCAGACGATACTCGGTTGCTACGCGCCGTACAGGAACTTGATCGAGCCGTTGGGCCCGGTCACCGGCGCAACCCCTTTGGCCCTCGGGTTCTTCCACTTCTCGGCGATGGCAATGGCCGCTTTCTCCTGCTGCGTCAGGGTCGGGTTCTTGTCCGAAAAATACAGCTCGGTCAGGTGGTCGCCCGGGGCTGCCAGGACAATGGCGGAAGCGACGCCAGGGAGCAGGGCGAAGAGCGGTTTTTTCATGAGGGCTCCTTTCTTAGAGCTGCTTCGCCCAGGAGAAGTCACGGACGTACAGGCCGATCGGATTGTTGCGAATCTGTTCTTCGCTGGTGCTGGGGGTCGGTTCGGCGACATAGACCGTCACCAGGGCACGCATGCGGAAGGGCTGGCCCTTCAGGATCCCCTGGCGGTCGCGGCTGGTCTCGACCCAGTCGACCTGCCAGGTTTCCGGCGTTTGCGGCAGCACCGAGGCGATCTCGATGCTGACCGTCTCCTTGGCGGCCCGCTTGAACGGGCTGGAGTCTTCGGCGCCGTTCAGCCATTCGTTCATCCTGGCCGTGGCCGGGTCGTTCGGTGCGAGCATCGAGTACACGCGGAACACCGCCTTGCGCTGCAGGGCCACGTCGGGTGTTACCAGGCGCGCGTCGGCGATGAAGGAAGCCACCGACGCTTCGATCACCCGGGCATCGGCCGGTGTGGCGCGATCGGCCGGCGCCACGGCCACGGCCTGCCCGAGCCGGTCGACCTGGACGACATACGGCACGAATTTCGATTGGCTGCCGATGTGGATGATGCCGCCGACACCCGCCAGCGCGATCAACAGCGACAGGATGCCGATCACCTGCCAGGTCTGGCGCGACGACACGACGCCGCCGACATGTTCGTTCCAGGTCCGACGAGCGGCCAGGTAGGGGTTCTCGCTTTCGTCCTGGCGGAAACCCCAGGTCGTCGGTTCTTTGGCGCTTTGGCGATCGGCGTCCGCTGCGGGCTTTCGGCCGATCAGGCGCTTGAGTGGGTCTGCGAAGTTCATGCGGCGACTCCATAGGTGTCCAGCGTCAATCCCCGCCCGGCCAGCCACTCGTGCACCCAGCCATCGCCCAGCTTGCTCTCCAGGTGCTGGATGGTGGCCAGCGACTCCTTGTCGGAGGCGCCGACGAAGGCGAGCGCCAGGGGGCCGAGGGCGAGGTCGTACAGGCGGCGGCCGTTCTCCGAGACGTAGTAGTACTGGCGCTTGGGAATGGCTGTCGCCAGAATCTCGATCTGCCGGGTGTTGAGGCCCATGCGGCGGTAGAGGGCGGCCGTGTCCTCGTCGCGGGCATAGAGGTTGGGCAGGAAGATCTTGGTCGCGGTCGATTCGACGATCACATCCAGAATGCCTGAATTGGCGGCGTCGGAAAGACTTTGCGTGGCCATCAGCACCAGGCAGTTGGCCTTGCGCAAGACCTTGAGCCACTCGCGGATCTTGGCGCGAAAGGCCGGGTGCCCGAGCATCAACCACGCCTCGTCGAGCATGATCACGGCCGGCTGGCCGTGCAGGGCGCGCTCGATGCGTCGGAAGAGATAGAGCAGTACCGGCAGCGCGTACTTCTCGCCGAGGTTCATCAATTCGTCGATTTCGAAGACGGTGAAATCGGAGAACGACAAGCCGTCTTCTTCGGCGTCCAGCAGGTGCCCCATGGCACCATCAACGGTGTATTGACGGATCGCGTCGCGGATCGCTTCGTCCTGGATGGTGACCGAGAATTCCGACAGGGTGCGGCCGCCGCTGGCGTGCAGACTGAGGATCGCATGGCCGATCTCGTTGCGCTGCGCCGGCGTGGTGTGCAGGTCGTTCAAGGCGAGGAGGGTGTCGATCCACTCCATCGCCCAGGCGCGGTCGCCCTTGGTTTCGAGGAACTGCAGCGGGCAGAAGGCCAACTGATCGTCGTCGGCCGCCACCGTGAAGTGCCGGCCGCTGCGACCCTGGGTCTGGGCGCGGATGGCGGCAGCGAGCGGATACATCGCCATGCCCTTGTCGAAGGCAAAGATCGACATGCCGGCGTAGCGGCGAAGCTGCGCAGCGAGGATGCCGAGGTGGGTCGACTTGCCGGAGCCGGTCGGGCCGAACAGGAAGGTATGGCCAAGGTCGCGCACGTGCAGGTTCAGGCGGAACGGTGTCGCGCCGTGGGTGACGCAGTGCATCAGCGCCGGCGCGAGTGGCGGGTACATCGGGCAGGGGGCAGCGTTGCTGCCGGTCCAGATGGTGCTCGTCGGCAGCAGATCGGCCAGGTTCATGGTGTTGATCAGCGGCCGGCGGACGTTTTCCACGCCGTGGCCGGGCAGGCTGCCGAGGTAGGCGTCCATGGTGTTGAGGGTCTCGATGCGGGCGGCGAAGCCGAGGCGGTTGACGGCCTTTTCCACCTGGCGGGCAGACGCTTCCAGGCGGCTGCGATCCTCGTCCATGAGCACGACAACGCTGGTGTAGTAGCCTTGCGCGACTAGGCCGCTATTGACTTCGGCAATCGCCGCTTCGGCATCGGCGACCATCGACAGCGCGTCCTGATCGATCGGCCCGAGGTGGGTGTTGAAGACCTGGTCGAAGAAGCCGCGAATCTTCTGCCGCCATTTCTTGCGGAACTTGTCGAGGTGTCTTACCGCCTCGTGCGTATCCATGAAGATGAAACGCGACGACCAGCGATATTCGCAGGCCAGCTCACCGAGGGCGGTCAACATGCCCGGCGTCGATTCCAGCGGGAAGCCTTCGATGGCGACGACCTGGATGAACTTGCGGCCGACCTTCGGCACGACGCCGGTCCACAGTTCCTGCCCACCGATGAGCGCGTCCAGGTACATCGGGTTGCTCGGCAACTGCACCGGATGATTCACGCCGGTGACGCAGAACTGCAGCCAGCGCAGGAAGTCATCGTGGGTGACTGCCGAACCGTCCTCGTTGACCACCTGGTGGCCGCGTAGCCGCTGCAGCTCCACCGCCGACGACAGCCGCGACTCGATGCTGACGCACTCGCGCTTGAAGAACTCGATCAAGCCGTGGGTGTGCGCCTTGTGGTCGGGTGCCTTGGCGTCATCGTCGAACATCAGCTCGACGAACTTGCGCTGCGCGAGCAGCGCCGGGAACCAGGTCAGCGTCAGCACATAGTAGCCTTCGTAGAGGGTGCCCAGACCCTCGAACAGTTGCCGCCGCTCCTCGTCGATCGCTGCCGACACCCCGTCGGGAAAGTGGGAGGTGCCACGATCGAGATAGTTGGGTGCTGGCAGCCGCGCTGCGTCCACGTGCACCATCCAGCCATTGCCGAGACCGGAGAGCGCCTGGTTGATGCGCAACGAGACGATCTCGCGTTGCTCGTCGGTGCTGCTGGCGTTGTCGGCGCCCTTGTACAGCCAGGCAGCCAGGAAGGCGCCGTTTTTGCCCACCATCACGCCGTCGTCGACCATCGCGGCGTAGTTGAGCAGGTCGGCCAGCCCGGCATCCCGCGAGCGATGCTTTTTGAGCTTCAGTTCCTCGTCGACCGCACGGATGCGGGCGTAAAGCACGAGCAGCAGCAAGGCGCCGAGGGTGGCAATGGCGAAGGCAATTCCGGCGATCATTGGTACTGCTTCCCCTGGCTGGTCGTGTTGTCCCGGAAGGGCGTGCTGCGCGCCGGGTAGTACGGCTTGTAGCGCCGGTGCCGCAGGTACACGTGGCGCATCCGGGGGTCTGCCTTGGCCATGATCCGCAGCGCGTAGAGCGCGCCGAACCAGAGCAGCAGCCCGACGACCGTGGCCCGCAGCTCCTGTGCGCTGAAGACCAGCGCGAAAGCCAGCAGACCCGAGAACATGACCAGTTCACGATCGCCGCCCATGAACAGGTTGTCCCGATTACCGGCCCGCCGAATGGGGATCTTGCGCAGCGCCATGCTCAGGCGAGCCTTCCCGGAGCGATCCCGCCGGCAAGCTGGACCGGGTCGAACCCGCCTGCACCGAGGGCGGCGATTTCTGCGCCACGGCCGAAGAAGCTGCTCATCATGTTTTGCGCGCCAACCAGCAGGGCCATGACGAGAACGACGAAGATCAAGGTGCGGAAGAAGCCGTTCAGATCGCCACCGAAGATCAGCACGCCACCCGCAACGACGATGCCGATCATCGCCAGTGCGAACGCCACCGGGCCGGTGACCGAGTTGCGGAGGTTGGTCAGCCAGCTTTCATAGGGCAGCGACCCGCCGGTGCCTTCCGCTGCCAGGGCGTGTTGCGGGACCAGCAAGAACACCAGCAGGAGGATCGCCAGTCCGCAATAGAACAGAGTCGAACGGGCGAGCGGGTAGGGGAGGGCGGGCGAGTGCATGGGGCTGGCTCCTTTACAGAGGACGAGTGAGGTAAGCGCCGTTGGCGTAGCCGGCCACTTCCAGGATCTCCTGAACGCAGCGGCCTTCGGGGGTGCGAGCGATATGGACGATGACGTGCACCGCTTCGCCGATCAGCGGTTCGATCGGCCGCGGTGATTCCGGGTGCATGCTGATCAGCATGGCGAGGCGGTCAAGCCCGGACCGGGCATTGTTGGCGTGGAGCGTGGCCGCACCGCCTTCGTGGCCAGTGTTCCAGGCCATCAGCAGGTCCAGCGCTTCGGGGCCGCGTACTTCGCCGACCAGTATCCGGTCGGGCCGCATGCGCAGGGTGGTCTTGAGAAGCATGGTCATCGTGACTTCGAGCGAGGTGTGGTACTGCACGAAGTTCTCGGCGGCACACTGGATCTCGCCGGTGTCCTCGATGATGAAAACGCGCTCGGCGGGATCGAACTCGACCATGGCGTTGATGATCGCGTTGACCAGCGTGGTCTTGCCGGAACCGGTGCCACCGATCACCAGGATGTTCCGGTGCGCCTTGATGGCGGCCGTCAGGGTCGCCTGCTGCGCAGCGGTCATGATCCCAGCCTCGACGTACTGGTCGAGCGTGAATATCGCCACGGCCTTCTTGCGGATGGCGAAAGTTGGCGCGGGAACGACCGGCGGAAGCTGGCCGGCGAAGCGCGAGCCATCAATCGGCAGTTCGCCTTCGAGAATCGGCTTGTGCCGCGTCACTTCCTTGCTGTGATAGCCGGCAACGGTCTTGATGATCGCTTCGGCGCGCGCGAAGGAAATGCTGCCAATGCAGTGCATCTTCTCGCCCAGCCGCTCCTGCCACAGCCTGCCGTCGGCATTGAGCATCATCTCGACGGTCCTGGGGTCGGCCAGGGCGTCCATCAGGAGCGACCCCAGATCACGCTCCAGCTTCCTCTTCGCCCGTTCCTTGAGGGAGGAAACGGACTCTTCGATTTCTGCCATTTATCGATCCTCGTCTGCTTCGGTTGGATGCCAACCTTCGACACACAAGAAACGATATAACGAATTACAGAACTTTGCAAGACAACGACTATGGTGAACCAGAAGGCGGCTATGTGCAAGCCTCAGACTAAGTCGATGGAGCGAACAGCGGGTACTGGCGTCGGAGAGGTGGCCCTTGCTGACAAACTGGGGCGCTCGTCAGGCGTGGATCGTGGAATCCGGAACTGGGCGTGGTCGGCGCGGAATGCGCCTTTGCAGGGGAGGAAGCAGGAGGGAGGAGGAGGGCAGGGAGGGCTTCAGCGGCTAAAGACCCTCACCTGGCGTCAGGACGAGGACGGCTTGCGTAACTTGCTCCGTGCCGCTTCGTCCCACTTCTTGACGATGAATGCCTGATGTTCCGGCAGGACCGCCGACACCCGCACCACGCCTTCGGGAAGGCTCCGCGGGGCGGTTCCGCCGGCCAGGGCATCCAGGCTCTCACGGTCAAGGTCGGTCGATTCCAGGAGAGTCGGCAGCGGCGTCTCCAGCGCTTCCGCGATCGCTTCCATGATCTTCAAGGAAGGGTTCGCCTTGCCATTGGTCAGGTCGGACAGGAAAGAGATGGAGATGTCGGCCTTTGCGGCCAGTTCGTTCTTCGTCATGCCGCGCTCGTCGAGCAAGCGAAGGATGTTCGTGAAAAAGATGTGGTTGTGCACAGTGCCCGTCGCCGTCCGGTTGTGCGGCTTTTATGAAATTTAGCCGCTAAAGTTCTTGATCTTGGATTGTGTTTTAGCTAAAGCGTGGTTTGATGCCATCCGGAGAAGCGGGTCTGCAGACGACGCCGGCCCATCGATCGGCAATCCTGCCCGTCGACGTGGCCAGCCGACAGCCGTTAATGATCGGCGTCGTATGCACCTTCACGATCCCCCGGGAAATCGAAAGCAAGAAACACGCCGTATTACCTGTGTCGCATAAAATCAATGGCTTGGTTCTGGTTTGTGGGAAACGGAAGGGCGAACTGTAAAAATAGTCGACAGTCATTCGCAACCCGGTGGCGGTGCTGGGGTTTGGGCGTGACCAGTGCTTCCGGGTATTTTGGGTTGCAGGCGGCAGGCATATCCACCGCGGAGGGTGCATTGCTTCACTGATCGGGTTCGAGATCGTCGTGTTCGCCGCCCTGGAGCGCTTGCAGTTCTTCCGTCAGCGCCTCGATGCTCGGCAGGACGCCCGCCATGGCATCAGGCAGGGCGGTGCGGTAGGTGGAGACCCCCATCGGCGCATGGATGTCTCGGAGCGCATACTCAACGACCGTTCCTTTCTTGCTCTTGCAGAGCACGAGACCGATCGTTGGCGCATCGACAGTCTGGTTGCGCACCAGCTCATCGACGGCGGCGAGGTAGAAATTGAGTTTGCCGACGTACTCGGGCCGGAAGGCGGTATTCTTGAGCTCGATCACCACGTAGCAGTGCAGGCGGGTGTGATAGAAAAGCAAGTCCATGAAGAACTCGTCGCCGTCCACCTCAAGACGGTACTGACTTCCCACAAACGCGAAACCGACGCCGAGTTCGATCAGGAAATCTCGCAGGCGCAGCACGAGCGCCTTTTCGATGGTGCGCTCGTTTGACGCATCCGTGATCCCGAGGAAGTCGAAGGTGTAGGGGTCCTTGAGGATGTCGCGTGCCAAGTCCGACTGTGGCGACGGCAGCGCACGATCGAAGTTGGTTTGCGCGGCGCCCACGCGCCGGTGCGCGGCCGTCTCGATCTGGAGTTCGAGCACCGACCGGCTCCAGCCGTTTTCGATGGTCTTGCGGATGTACCACTCGCGGGTCGGACGGTCTTTGGCCTGGTCGATGATGACGCAGTTGTGCCGCCATGGAATTTGTCCACCAAGCTGGTGGACAATTGCTTCCTCTGGCCACGCTGAGGCAAATGCCCGCATGTAGAGCAGATTGGTGCGGGAAAAACCTCTCATGTCGGAGAACTCGGCACGGAGGTCGCGGGCCAGTTGGTCGATGACCTTCGCCCCCCAGCCCTGGGCGGATTGGCGTTCGAGAATCTCCTTGCCGATACGCCAATAGAGCAGGACCAGTTCCCGGTTAACGGCGAGCCCGGCCTTGAGTCTCGCCGTGCGGATGGTGGTCTTCAACTCCGCCAGCCATGCGGCGTAGTCGGGAGGGATGAGCAACTGTGTTCCAAGTCAAGCGTTTTTAGGGGCGTTTGGGTGTTCTGGATTCCAGGGGATACCCGATTTGACGATCGCGTTCATAATCGTCAGCATCTTATGCATGCAAGCGACCAAGGCGACCTTTTTGAGCTTGCCTTTGGCGAGCAACCGTTCGTAGAAGATCTTGATCACCGGGTTGTACCGTATGGCGCTCAGGGCCGCCATGTATAAAGTGGTACGCACTGTCGCGCGACCCCCCCAGGTGATGCGCTTGCCCTTGTGGCGACCGCTGTCCGCGTTCAAGGGAGCCACGCCGACCAGCTTGCCAATTTGCGCATGGGTGAGTTGCCCCAACTCAGGCAAGGCGCCCATCAGAGCCGCTTGCATGCAGGGCCCGACTCCTTTGAAATCCTTGAACAACGCGAGCTTCTGAGCAAAATGTCCCTTCAACATGCCATCGATGTTCTTGTCAATCAGCGCAATCTGCCGATCGAGCATCTTGAGTACCAGCTTGATGCTTTTGTGCTGCGACGGATGGCTCGTGGCCAAGCGGTTTGCCTCCGCCACGCGCATGGCGACCAACTGGTTGTGGCGCACCAGCAAGGCTTCCAGTGCCTCCTGGTTGGCGTCGGGCAGTTTCATCAACAGCCGCTCCCGCTGCGCGGACTGGTGCAGCGTTCTCCCAAAGTGCGAGAGCACTCGCGCATCAATGGCGTCCGTCTTGGCGAGGTATCCCATTGATTTCGCGAAATCCCTCGCCTGCCGTGGATTCACCACCATCACCGGCAGACCGGCCGCACAGAGCGCCGCTGCCACTGGGCGCTCATAGCCACCCGTGGCCTCCAACAGGATCACGCCAATTCGCTCCGCAAGCAGCTTCAGCCGGTTCACCAAGGCTCCGATCTCCTTCCCGCTGTTGGCGATGCATTCGGTCTTGGACTGGTCGTCCAGAGCAAGTTCGAGCGTGTCTTTCGCAACATCAATGCCGGGGAAAATCAATTCCGGAACGTTCATCTATAGCCATCCTTGCAAATACGAGGTCACGCTCTTGCGACACGCGCCAACAAGCAACTGTTCGGTATCCAGACAAACGGCTGACCAAGCATGCCAAGTGCTCATCCACGGGCTTGAGGTCCCAGAGGGACAGCGGGCTATGCCTGGCCTTCCGAACTCTCCTCGACAACATTCATGCGGCTCTCCGTCACCCACACCTTGGGGCTCTGCCCCAAACCCCGCACTCGCCGTGAGGCAGGGCTGGGGATGATACACCCCTCCCCAGCCCCTGCCTCCAGCGTACTTGGCTTACAGGGCGTCAAGAGACTTTCGCGGCATAAACGCGAGAGAAAAAACCTCTCTCGCATTTATTCCACGGTTCTCTTGACC